>JAEEVB010000001.1 GCA_016287065.1 Muribaculaceae bacterium | reverse complement strand
CGCGATGGCTGCACCGATGAACAGGAACAGGATTCCCAGGAATTTACCTTGTTGCTTGAGGTAGGTTGAGCACGTCTTGAATATCACGTTACCAATCTCAAGCATCGACTGATGCGCTTTGAGTTTCTTCACTCGTGAGAATTGCCAGTATCCGAACAGCAATCCTAGCACTACTACAAGGAATCCCCAGTAAAGAATCTTCGCCGAACTGCTCGATGCGAAGCCTTCGGGCATCACCAGGTCGGCCTCGCTTGCCTGCATCAATAGCGGCAGCAAGGACAAACTTAATACAGAAAATAACTTTTTCATCTTATAAAAAGGTTTATGATTACATTCAATTTAGTTGTTAAAGGTTCTCTCATGACTACATAAGAGCCCGTAAAGGTAGACACTTTTGGCCTAAATAACAAATTTTAATAATTAAAAAATATTTCATCATGACATTTTTTTTGCTCAACCTCTGATAGTGAGGATTTTTAACTCGGCATAAAAATCGCTGAAACTTCCGTCACCACAACTCATCCACACCATTTTCTACTCTAAATTCTTCCTCAAAACAGCCCTTTTTGCTTACAGTTTTAAACCTCTAAGGCATTTTGCCACCCTTTTGAGGTTTTTCTTGGCATTTGGTTCGATTTGTCTCTTAAAATTTTGCTCGATGACTATTTTTTCCTAAATTTGGTGTGACAACGTTTATTTATTTTTCTGATTAACAAATATTAACCATTATAACTCAAGGCTTATGAAATCCAACTCCCTGTTACTGACCGGCATCGCGTTGCTTTGCTCGCTCGGCACCGCTGCTCAAGATGCCCCTCCTGTAGAACTCACCTACATGGCTCAAAACATTGAAACGATACAAAAAGTGATGTGCAGCGACGACTACTTCGACCAGCCCGTGCACTACACCCCCGACAAGTATCAGATTCTGGACGTCGACGGCGATGGCCATTATGAGTTGTGGGTGCGCAACGGCAACAACGAAGAGGGTGCACTGTTCACCTTCAGCAACGGCAAACCCGTGCTGGTCACGCACGAGAACTACAGGATGCGCATGAGCGTCAACGGCAATCTCGTTACTGTGGGCGGTAGTGCTGGAACGGGTGCTTTCGTCAACAAGTATTATCTCATTGAGGGCAGCAAGGCGGTCAAAGCCCCCTTCATCGAGATTGAAGAGGCCACGCCCGACGACGACCTCAAAACCTATTACCTCGACGACCAGGGAAACAACTATCCAGAGTCGAAGGCCAAGGCCTTCCTGAAACGCGCCAAACTCACGCGCGAGTATAACCCCGACGACATGGGTTGGGAAGAATTCAACATGTGCGGAAAATATTTGAAAGCCAACACCGACATCACCCTGCGCGAGCGGCCCATCTTTGTGGAGCCCGACATTGCTAAAAACAAGTTCGTGGCACTCTGCGAAGATCCGGTGAAAGATGCTAGTGCCTATAACCGCATGATTTTCAAGCCGCATGTCGGCAATATCACTTTCACGGGAAATCTGGGATATGACAACGACCTGTATCGTTATGGCTACAAACTCAACGACCCCAGCTTCACCAAGAAGATGTTCCGTGGCTACCAGAGCCATGAGGCCTGCCCCGTGGTGGTCAAGGAATCGTTCCTGCGCACCCACAATCCTCTGCAGTTCAGCCGCTGGAAAGAACCCGAACAGATTGTGGGCCTGGGCAATGACTATTTCCTGAAACAAATCGCCGACCGTTACGAAAACCGCCCCATCAAGGAAATCAGGTGGATTGCAGGATGTGAGGCCAACGAGCGCATGTTCTATGCTGTCCAGTTCGAGGACCAGGGCGGCGTGGCGCTGGGCAGCGTGGTGTGCTTTGCCGAGGGCGAACTAGTGTCGTCGTGGGACAATTATGCCGAACTCAATGGCGAGGAAGCCGAGGCGCACCAGTCGGTGTGGCATGTCGATGACGAGGGCGACTATTTCGGCATCGCTCCAAGCATCCACTGCATGATGGGCACCGAAGCCGGTCTCGAACTCTATGTGGTGCGCTATGGTGCCGAGAGCTACTCGACCATGATTCTGCGCGAGATTGGTGACCAGTTCATCTGCATCCAGAACGATTATCACTACATCCAGTATTAAACTCTCGCCCCTCATTTATAGTCTAAAGCAAGAATTAATTTTTCTCGGTTATGAAACGCATATCTCTCATTATTGCCATGCTCATGGCCACAACGTCGGTCATGCTGGCGCAAAAGGTGCAGAAAGGCACCTTCTGGCACGATGGCTTCACTTTCTACCACGCCAATGCCATCGACCGTGATGGCACCATCCACTTCGTGGGCGGTTCCTTGCACGAGGGCGGTTCCCAATTTGCTCTCAAGACCACAACCAAGGCGGGTGAATACACCCTTGCCGAGAATGTGCCAGGCGACGAATATTCGATGAATGTGTCATACCTGTTGCGTCCAGGCAATCGTGTGACGCTCAACACCGTAGCGGGCAAGCAAGTGCTCGTGTTCTATGACGGCAAGGGCGCCTTGAACACCGTGCTCTATCAATTCGACGGCGGTCTGGAACAGGTAATGCTCGACGATTATCACACCATCTACGCTGGTAATTATGTCGACCATGCAGGCAACAAGTTCGTCTTTTCTACCGATGGCAAATGCCAGTTGTCCGGCGAGAGCAGCCTCAAGCCCTACAAGATAGAGGAAATGTATGAGATTCCCAGCAATGTGATTACAGCCGCTGGTGGAGCACAGTATGAGATGCATCTCACCACCAAGGGCGTCGACCTGTGGCATGGTAAGTTTGATGCCTACAATGAGGCGTTCGCTCCCGACGACAATGTGACCTCACTCACCCGCACCAGTTCGCCTTACGGCCAGGGTATGTGGGCTTGGGCTTCGACTCAGTTGGTCACTCCGTCGTTGCTGGGCAGCTTCGACAAAGCCACGCTGCGCCTCATCCGCAACGAGATTTGGGCACGTCACGGCTATCGTTTCTCGGCTCCCGATCTGCAGCAGTACTTTTCCAAGCAACCCTGGTACCGCCCGGTGGCCGACAATGCCGACATCCAGCTCAGCGACATCGAGAAGTTCAATGTCGACCTCATCAAGGCCGCCGAGAGCAGCAATGAACAATAATCACCATGCTCTACTGAACAGCACTTCTTCAAAATGACTTAACGCCCGTGGCACCACAGCTGCGGGCGTTTTTTCGTGCTTACGCGCGTGAAAGCACGTGCAGATTATCTCTCTTTTTTAGATTCCATACTGTTTCCAGAAACTTGAATCAGATCATCAAAATGTGAGTATTGGCTCAAATTATGACCAAAATGAGCCGATTTTCTTGTAAAAATGAGCCGATTGTATTACCTTTGTGAGCCAATAAACATTAAAGCAATGAAAAAAAGAGCTGTTTTAGATTTTATTATTCAACATCCTGGATGTTCGTCAAAGCAAATAAGCGAGGCTTTTGCTGCTGAGATGAGCCTGTCGACCATCAAGCGTATTCTGAGCGAATTGGTTGGCAACAATTATGTGGTGGCCGAAGGCAAGGCTCGAGCAACACGTTATTCGGCTTCCCCATTGTTCTTGCCGGTTAATTTAGATGAGTATTATAGTAAAGAGGTTGATGAGCGTCAAGTTCAGGAAGGATTTAACTTCGGTTTGATTCCGGCATTACACCGATATAGCAGTTTATTTACTTCCGATGAGATGAGTGAATTGAATAGACTTCAATCACTGTTCGTGGAGCACTTTTCTCAATTGAATGATATCCAGCGTCATAAGGAGATGGAGCGTTTGGGCATTGACTTGAGTTGGAAATCCTCACAAATTGAAGGCAACACCTACTCTCTGCTCGAAACCGAAAGGCTGCTCAAAGAACGGCAGACTGCTCAGGGCAAAACGAAAGAGGAGGCCATTATGTTGCTGAATCATAAAGAAGCGCTCGACTTTATTGTTGCCAATCCCGATTATCTGGAGACTCTGTCAATTTCACACATTGAAGACATTCACAGCCTTCTGATAAGAGATTTGGGAATTGACCGTAACATCCGCACGCGGCGAGTAGGCATCACTGGAACCAATTATCGCCCAATTGAGAACGAGTTTCAAATTCGTGAAGCTTTGCAGCAGACGTGTGACTTGGTTAACTCTTGCAACAATGTATTCGACAAGGCTCTTCTTGTTTTGGTCTTGTTGTCTTATATCCAGCCATTCAATGACGGGAACAAGCGTGCTGCACGAATCATCAGCAATGCGATTCTCATTGCCAACAATTATTGTCCGATATCGTTCAGAACAGTCGATAGCATCGACTATAAAAAAGCGATGTTGCTTTTTTATGAACAAAACAATATTTCGGCATTCAAGAGAATCTTTATCGAGCAATTCCGTTTTGCGGTGAAAACATATTTTTGATGTTGGTGTCTTGATGTAATTGCTGAGACTTAACGCCCGTGGCATCACAGCTGCGGGCGTTTTTTCGTGCTTTCACGATGTTTTCATCATTTGTTTTTGGGAACTTTATATGCAATCGCCATATTCTTCCATCATGCCCAATCCCTATCTTTGCCACCGATTATTATTTTTTACTATGAAAAACACAAACATCCATCCCCAATATTCCGCCGAACAGCTCCTGCAGGAAAACCGGCGGCGAAATCAGGCACTCGTTACCCGCTACGACCCTCTTGCCGGCATTGGTGCCTGTGGCGAGCGCACCCCTGTCGATGTCGATGGGGTGGGGCGCGTATTTGTTCCCACCGAGATGCTCGCCAACGAACCCCGCGACATCGTTCACGACATGCACCTCTTCAACGTCACCCGCTTGCGTTACGACTTCGAGTTCTGGTGTGCCACCTGTGCCACTGTGCGCCACAAGGTGAGCGGGCGCAATGTGAAACTCCACCTCAACGCTCCACAGCGCCGTGTGCTGGCCGAACTCGAACGGCAACGGCGTTCGGGCGATGGCATTCGTCTCATCTTGCTCAAGGCACGACAGTGGGGTGGCTCCACCCTCATTCTCATGTATATGGCCTGGATTCAGATTGTATTGCGCAAGAATTGGAATAGCCTCATTTGCGGTCACAAGCGCAACACATCCAGTGCCATCAAGGGTATGTACTCCAGATTGCTGCGCTATTACCCTAAGGAGTATCTCGATGAGGGGCGTCCGCTCAGGTTCCGCTCATTCGAGGGCAGCCGGCAGACCCAGGTCATCGAGCCGCGCGACTGCCTTGTCATCATGGGTTCGGCCTATAGCGAAGATGCCGTGCGGGGGTTCGATGTGGCTATGGCACACCTCAGCGAGGTGGGCTTCTGGCCGCAGAGTCCACACCACGACCCCTTCGACATCATTCGTTCGGTCGATGGCACCATTTTGCTGGGCCAGCTTTCCATGATTGTGCTCGAATCCACTGCCAATGGTGTGGGCAATTTCTTTCACAACGAGTGGCTCAGTGCCATCGGTCACGTCAGCGACAAGCAGCCTGTCTTTGTGCCCTGGTACGAGATTGAAATCTATCGCAAACCGGTGATCGACCCGCTGGCGTTGTGGCAGTCACTCGACGACTATGAGCGCGACCTGTGGTTCGAGCATGGCTGCACCCTCGAGATGATTCATTGGTATCACTCCAAGCGCAAGGCCTATTCCAGTCATCACCTCATGATGGCCGAGTTCCCCACAACCGCCCTCGAGGCTTTTGCCAACTCGGGCAACTGTGTCTTCGACCTCTCGAGCCTCGATGCCATGCGATGCGACTGCCGCCCGCCAATTTTCACGGGCAACATCGTTTCCAATCCGCCCGACTCGCTTCACAATATCATGACCTATGCCGACGGAACCAAGTGCCTCAAGATCTGGGCCCGTCCTGTCAAGTCTCAGTTCAAGTCGCGATATGTGGTTGCCGTCGACATTGGCGGACGCACCGACAAGGCCGACTTCTCGGTCATCACCGTGCTCGACCGTAAGGAAGACCGCGACCAGAAGCCCGAGGTGGTGGCGCAATGGCGCGGACACATCGACCACGACCAGCTTGCTTGGAAGGCGGCACAACTCGCCACCTATTACGACAACGCTCTGCTCGCCTTCGAGAGCAATTCGCTCGACAGGGATAAGGGCGAGAGCAAATCGCCCGGTGGCATGCTTGAATTCATCATGCACCATTATAGTAATGTCTATTTGAGAAGCACTCGTCGGCCCGGTTTCCATACCAACAGTGACTCAAAGTCACGTCTGGTGGCACTGCTCATTGCTTGGATTCGCGACAGGCTCTATATCGAGCACGACCACGAGGCCATCGACGAGTATAGCTGGTATGAACTCAAGAAGAATGGCAGGTATGGTGCCGTCGATGGCAAGCACGACGACATTGTCATGTCACGAGGCATCGCCCTGCTTGTGGCTAATGAAAACCCTCTCACACCCAAACTCAGGCCGGCCGATTTCATGCGTGCTGCATAGCTCTATTGCTCCCATTTTCCCATAAAACCTGTATGAATCATATGGGTATAAATTAAAGAGCCTACGCTTCTCAGCGCTGGCTCCTTAAAATCTACAATCTATAAAAACATATATATATTTCATCAGAATAGAACCTAATTTCGCTTCTGACTTTGAAATCAGACTACTGATTTCGGTGCAAAGTTAGTCACCATTTTCGGTAAATCCAAATATTTTCATCCTTTTTTTTCAAACTTGTGTGTTTTTACTATGAAATTAGCCTTTTTCTCCCACTATTTTTGTTAGCAATACACCATTTTTAATCTTTTGTACCATGAAAAACAATCAATTATTAATTCCGTTTTTAGGAGCCACGTCTCCAGCTAATCCTGAGAGTGCCGTCACGGGTGAGGCGGCCGACTGCCTCAATCTCCGCGAGCGCGAAAATGCACTCCAGGCGGTGGGCACTCCTGTGAGCATTGCCACGATTGGGCCGGGCGAGCGCCTGTTGTGCGTCGATGATGGCCGATACATCACCCTGAGTGGCAATCGTGTGCTCTGTGATGGCACCGAGGTTGTCACTGCCCAGGGCGAGGTGCGCGCTGCCTTCGTATCGGGCCGTTTTCTGGTCATCGACACCTCGCAAGGCTACCTCTATCTCCATCGCTCCTCTTCGGGCTACGACTTGTTGGAGCCCGAACAAGCCATTCCCACGCTGCATCTCACGGCTACCGAGGTTACTCCGTTTACCGAGAACATCGATGCCTACGATTTTGATACACCTTATGTCCACTGGCAAGCGCCACTTTCTCAGACCGATGTGGCGGCGCTCACACGCATTGCGGACAGTGCCCATACACGCCTTTCGCGCCGTGCTGCCGATGCAGGCCTGTTCTCTGCCCCCGTGCTGTGCCGCTATGCTGTGCGTGCTTTCGACGACCGCTACCTCTGGGTGAGCGCACCGGTGCTTATGGGTGGCGATACGCTTGCCGCCGACTATCGCACCACGGTCGAGGTCTCCAGCACCAGCAGTGGCTTCACGGGCTTTGGCGCCTGTCAGGCAAGCCGTTCTTGTTACCGATTGGGTGTGACGGTGGCAGGAGGCGTCGACGACTCGTGGCTGGGTCTCGTGAAGGCTATCGATGTCTTCGTCACCGATCCATCGCCTGTCATTGAACCCGACTCCCTCGACTACCGCTGCAGCATCAGCACCGTGGGCACGCGTCGATATTTTCTGGAGTTCGGTCCAAAACCTCGCTCACGCGGTGCCATCGCACATGCGCTGCTCCATGCCCGGTGGCGTTTGGCTGCCACCACCACACACGTTGCCGAACTTGCCACGGGCGCATTCATCACGCTCGAGCACACGGCATCGGCTACTTCCGCTATTCCGGGTCGCACCACCTGGGTGCTGCCGTTGTCGCTTAGCCAGCAGTATGTCGACAATGTTTTCTTCGACGCCATTCAGCGCAACATCCGTTATCACGTTGCACCTGCTACCACGTTGGCGCACAACGACCGCATCTATACCGGGGGTTGCGCTCTCTTGCCTATCGATGTGTGGAATCCCGTCACCCTGTTTGCAGGCACCATTTCCTCTCAGTCTTGCCATGTGGCAACCGCCATCACGCTGCTCACACCCGATGGCATCTGCACCCTGGTCCGTCACCATGATCTGCCTTTCACTCCGAAGAGCCTGAATCCCGTGCTTAGCACCCCGCATCTTCAGGCCATCAGCATGCGCGTCGAGGTCACGGCTTCGGGCACGACTCGCGCATGGGAGGCCGACCTCGCCCCGGTCACACACATGGGCATCGCTGCTGCCGTCAGCCAGCAGCTCACGGCCCATCCGCTCTCTCTTGCTACTGCCACCATCCCGCCTGCTGGCACGGCCACACCTGTTGAACACTGCGGACTCATTCTCGCTCATGCCATCTCCAATCCGCTTGTACTCGAGAACACGCACGACATCACCGGTTGTCACATCACGGCTCTTGCTGCTGCCAGCAAACCCATCTATTCAGGCGGTTTGGGCCGATACCCTCTCTATGCCTTCACCCGCAGTGGCATCTTTGCCTTGCCGCAGAGTGCGGCGGGTTCTTACGGCGAGGCTCGGCTTATTCTCAATATGGCCATCAGTGAGGCTGTGACCCCAGTTCAAGGTGAGCGTTGTGTGTGGTTCATCTCCGATAAGGGCGCTTTGTGCGACCTGAGTGGAAGCACTGTCACCCGACATCTCAAGCATTGCGTTGCCACCCATTTGGCATGGAATTCGGCCGAACAGGAACTGTGGATGCGTCATCCCGACAGTTCGCTGCAATTGCTCATGAGGCACGGTCGCACCACCAGGCTATCGCTGCAGGCTGCACAGCTCTGGAGTCGCGACACCACTGCACTCGCCATCGATGCACAGGGCAACGTGTTAGATATCACGCATGAGGCACCTTGCCAGCAGTGCACCATTCTCTATCGCTCTCATCCCGTTTTGCTCCATCCCCTCATGCGTCGCGATGTGCACTCTCTGGTGTGGAATGTCTTTGCCTCTCAAGCCCATTTGCATCTGAGGCTCTTGGGCGAGCGGGGCACAAGTTGTCACGGCTTTCCTGTCACTTCCATTCATGTGCAGGGACCCCTCAACACGCCACTGCACATTCCTGTGGTTGCTCCCGCAATGCGCAACATCCGTCTCGTGATCGAGGGGCAGGTCGAAAGCGGAACACTCCTCCTGCCTGCCACCATCTTCACAAGCAAGCCATAGTTTGCAACCGGGCGATTGGGGCTTCTTGGTAGGGTGGCACGCAAGCGGTGCCGAAAACCTTGATGTGACCCTTGAATCTCTAATGAAACACTGTTTTTTACCACCGAAAACCATTAAAATCTCACTTTTTTCTTATTTTTTATGATATTTTTTAATGAAAATGCTTGCATTTTAAAAAATCTGTTGTATATTTGTGCCGTGACTTACTTGCGCAGGGTAGTTTTCGTTCATTCGATATGCGCAATCTGTCATTTCAAACTGAACATTCAAAATAGTTGTTTTATAGATAATTGTGTATTCAAGGAATCGGGACAGTCGGGAGACTATCCCTTTTTTGTGTCTTTCCCTACATTCCCCTTTTTCCCAAAAGATTCATCCATCCCCTCCGTCCCCATCTATCACCAACAGATTCGTGTCAAAATGTAGGGATAGGGCGTGCCCTATCCGCCCTTCCGCGCCGTGTAGGGGGCGTGCCCTGTACGCCACCCAAATCCGCAAATTCTCGCTTTTCCCATTTTTCCCACCCTTCCCGCGCTTCCCCTCCATCCCCTCTGCGCATCTAGAACAGCTAGAGCGGCTAGAACTGACAACTGACAACTGATAACTGAAAACTATTCCCGCTTTTCCCGCTTTTCCCGCTTTTCTCTTTTGATTAAAAAAACTTATTATAATTTGTTTAATACTTTTTATTTTATTAATTTTGCCAAATTAGTGACTTTATGCCATCAAGTGTTCTACTGCTTATCCTTTAAAGATGTGTCTATGGAACCGATGAGAATCTATTACTTTTTAGCAAACTCTTAAACTAATTAATAACATTAATAATCTCAAAAAACTATCGACAAGACAATGAAAAAACAAAGACTCATTTTCATGCTGGCGACCCTGGCATTGCTGTTGAGCATTCCAGGTGCAGCGTCGGCTGTTGTCGACAAGAAGCAGGATGTGAAACGCAACACTTCGGCACGCTTCGATCAGCCTATGACTATCGATGCGCCCGACTTCAAGCCTTCGCAACCGGCTGTCGACAAGAAAGGCGCCCAACCAAGCGCCCAAAGTGCGAGCCAGGTGCCGCAGCGCGCAACTGGCGAGACTGTTACTGTGAATGGTGTGAGCTTCGTCATGGTTCCTGTTCAGGGTGGCACCTACACGCGTGGCGCTACCGATGGGCAGGGCTCCGAGGCCATGTCGAGCGAGAAGCCGGCTCACCCTGTCACTGTCGCAAGTTTCTCAATGAGTGCTACCGAGGTTACCCAGGAATTGTGGCAGGCTGTGATGGAGTATAATCCTAGCCGCTTCGATGGTGACATGCAGCGTCCCGTCGAGATGGTGTCCTATCTCGATTGCCAGGCCTTCATTTACAGGCTCAACGAACTCACGGGCCGGCACTTCCGCTTGCCTACCGAGGCCGAGTGGGAGTATGCTGCTCGTGGTGGACAGTACAGCAACGACTTCATGTATGCTGGTGGCACAAGCCCCAATCCCAATGCATGGTATAGCGACAACTCCTATGAAACCACCCACGCCGTAGCCACCAAGATGCCTAATGAACTGGGTCTCTACGACATGAGCGGCAATGTGGCCGAGTGGTGTCAGGATGCTTATCTCAGTTACAGCAGTTTTGGACAGGATATGCCCACTTCCAATCCGTGGGGACGAGATGGCTCTACCTATCGCGTGTTAAGAGGCGGTAGCGCTCTTTCACCTGCATCGATGTGCCGTGTTTCGGCCCGCAACAAGGCCGATTGGGCAATTCGTGATTTCGCAGTTGGTTTTCGTCTTGTGTTGAGCGACATGCAGGGGGCTAACATCTCTTTCATGCAGTCGTCACAGCAAGTGGATGTCAGCACCTCTAGTGTAACTGTTCCCGTGGCCATAACTCGTGGCAATACCCAGGGCTCCTATACGACCGAGGTGATGGTAAGTGCCGACGATATTAGTATTACTCCGCTGCAAATGGAGACTGTCACCTTTGCCGACGGCCAAAGCGTAGCCTACATTGATGTGCCTTTCCAGTTTATGGAGTATGGTACAACCTACACCTGCTCACTCTCCCTCTCGGCTGCCGATGCCGAAACCGCCAATCCCGAGTATGGCGAGCAGATTCTGTCCACCACCGTGTCGGTTACAGTCGGTGATAATTGGGTGTATGCCGGTACCGCAACCTTCATTGACAGGATTGAAACAAGCGGTAACGAGTGTACTGTTCAGGTGATGAAGGCTGTGGGCGCCAATCAGGTGAAGTACCGTTTGGTCGAACCTTATCAGACCCTCTTTGATTACGCTGAGGATTTTGCTAATGACGGTGATATTGAGTTCACACTCTCCCTCACTGGCGAGCCTATCTCGGTCGAGTCGGGTAACCTTATCGAGGGTACCTATGAGTTCTACTACGATCCAGTCAACTATGGCAATTACTGCAGCTTTACACGAGATGGTAACCACTATTATGTAAACGGTCTGCTCGCTGAAAACGGAACCCCAAAATATATTGCATCGTTCGAGTTCATCTATGATGTTAACCAGTCGAGCATGGCAGCACCTGCTACCCAAAAGCCGGTGCAGCCGGTTTCGGTTCCTTTGAGAAAGAAAGAACTTGTTCCATTTCATGAAATTAAAAACTGATGATTATGAAACGATTTCGCAATACAATAATACTGGCCTTGTTGGCACTTGTTGCCAACTCTGCTATGGCCTTCGATTTTGTGCAGGATGGTATCTTCTATAACTTAAAGTCAGATGGTGTTGTTGTTACCTACAAGACGCAAGGTGAATTCAACAGCTACAGCGAGACTGTGAACATTCCTGCAACAGTGTCCTACCTTGGAACCACCTACAATGTGGTGGGTATCGACGACTATGCTTTCTATGGTTGCGTGGGCTTGAAACAGGTGTCGATACCAAACACGGTGTACTACATTGGCGTGCGTGCCTTTGCAGGCTGTGCTTGGCTCGAGAGTATTTCAATTCCGGCTTCGGTTACCGCAATCAGGTCGCAGGCATTTATCAACTGCATGAACCTCCAGAACATGACAGTGGCAAGTGGTAACGCTTTTTATGATTCTCGCAATAGTTGTAAAGGCATTATCGAGAAAGCTACCAGCCAACTCATTGCCGGTTGCCAGAAAACCATCATTCCCTCCTCGGTTACCTCCGTGGGTGAAGATGCCTTCTATGGCGATGTGAAGCGTAGCTACATTACCATCCCCAATTCGGTAGATTCTATCGAAAACTACGCCTTTCAGGAATGTCTCTCTTTGAATCGCATCACCTTGGGTTCATCGCTCAAGAAAATCAAAGATTATGCCTTTACTAATAACATCAGATTGGCTTCGGTTGCATTCCCCAATTCACTGACCAACATTGGCTATGATGCTTTCAGGAATTGTTATGATCTTGAAAACGTAACCTTTGGCAGTTCCTTGGAGGAGATAGGATCCTCAGCTTTCAATGGTTGTGAGAGTCTGGCTAGCCTCACCATTCCGGCTTCGGTCAATAAAATAGGTAGTATGGCATTTGCCTACTGCCCCTCGTTGCAAAGCATCCAGGTAGAGAGTGGAAACGCTACCTATGATTCCCGTAACAATTCCAATGCCATTATCGAAAAGAGTAGCAACAAGTTACTTGTGGGCTGTAAGAATACCTTCATTCCTGGAACGGTAAAGGTTATTGGCGAAAATGCATTTGCTGGTGCATCTAACATGACGAAGATCACGATTCCTCCTACGATCAATTACATTAAATATAATGCCTTTATCGATTGCAAGAATCTGACGAATGTCTATAGCTTGATCACTCATTTCTCTGATTTTGATTATGGTGAAGGTCTTTTCTTTGGCGTCCCTGTTTCTACCAGCACGTTGCACGTGTTGCCCGGGGCCAAGCCATGTTATGAGTCGATGGACCAATGGCGCGACTTCAACGTGGTAGGCGATGCCATTGAAATCGGTGATGCCAATGCCAGCAATAAAATTGATGTGCTTGATGTTACCTATATCATCAACCTTATTCTGCAACATCAATATGAACCTTATGCCGATTTCAATAACGACGGCGTGGTGAATGTGCTCGACGTTACACTCGTCATTAATCGCATTCTCTATGGTACCGACAATCCTGCTGATGAATATGCGCAGTTCACCGTCAACGATATCTATAAGTCGATGCACACCGCCGGATGGTCAACCGCGAATAGTAATGCGCATCAGTGCTTTGGTATCAGTGCCTACAATCTCACGGCCGAGGTGATGGGCGATGACATGGTTATGGCTGCTAGTGGTTCGGGCTGGTTCTGGTACGATGCCACTTACAATGTGAAGGGTCGTTACGAATATTCTGGTTGGCGTTCTTATGATTTGTGGAATGCCTATTATACCTGGATTGGAAGAGCCAACGGCCTCATTAGCAAAGAAAGCGAAATGACATCGGCTCAGAACAAGTACGTGCTTGGTCAGGCTTACGCTATTCGCGCTTATTCCTACTTTATGCTGGCACAGACCTTTGCCCGCACCTACAAGGGACATGAGTCTGAACCTTGTGTGCCCATTTACACGGGTACCTCATTTGCAATGAACACGGGTGCTTCCCGCGCTACGGTGGCGCAGGTTTATCAGCAGATCGATGCCGACATTGCCAAGGCCCTTCAACTGCTCACAGGCTCCACACAGCAGAATCCCATTCACATGGGACTCGGTGTTGTGCAGGGACTCAAGTCACGCATTGCACTTGTCAAAGAAGACTGGAGCACTGCGCTTGCTGCTGCTGAGGCTGCTATTGCTGCCAGCGGCAAGACAATCGCCGAAGTGCCTTCATTCATAGGCCTCAACGATGCTACTGCTTCCAATGTGATGTGGGGTGCTCTGATCGATGATGACCATGCTGGCGGTTATGCTTCATTCTTCGCACACATGAGCCAGAGTATCGCTTATGGTCAAGGTGCTCCCAAGCAAATCACGGCCTCGCTCTACAACAAGATGTCGGCCACCGATGCACGTCGTGCCTGGTGGGATGAGAATGCTTATAGCACGCAGACTTACTATGGGGGTATTCAGCAGGTGAAATTTGAACCCAAGACCTATAATAATCCGTATACTGGTGACTATGTGTGGATGCGTGTCGAGGAGATGTATCTCAATGCAGCCGAGGCTGCCTGCCGTCTCTCCAACGACACCAAAGCCAAGCAATACCTCACTCAGCTCATGGCTAAGCGTGATCCCAGCTATTCTTGCACCAAGACGGGCAAGACCTTGGGCACACTCACTAGCGATGTGACTGGTTCACTGCTCGAGGAAATCATCCTGCAGCGTCGCATCGAGCTCTGGGGCGAGGCTGGTCGTGTGTACGATATCAAGCGACTCAAGCAAGGCTTTACCCGCAGCACTGCCGATGGATGGCCTTTGAATGCTACACTCAGCAGTCGTCCCACAACCAACCCCGAAAACTACATGTGGGTTTTGACCATTCCGTTGACCGAGTTCAACAACAACTCCAACTTGAACATCGATACCGACCAGAATCCTCTGGGCGACGAATAGAAAATCGTTTGGTTGCGAGTAAATCCTTCTCGGTCTAATGACCGATTTGCGAGTAAGCTAGCCTCCATGCCTGTGATAACTTGCTTGGAGTGTTAATGAAAATAAGGAGAATGGCATCAAAGCCATTCTCCTTATCTTGTGCTATATCGGCAGCCTCTTGTTTTTGGTAACTATTACCGATAATGCTGTCTGTCAGTGGATTAGCGGGTTGGGGTAGGTGCACCAGCTGCGGCTGCGCGGCGCACTTGCTCAGCAGCCTCCTCGAGTGACACGCTGCCTGCGGGAGTCACTTCCTGGGGTGCATCGGGCTCAACGGCCTTATAGGTGTAAGATGTGCGTTTGAAAGTGCCCGTGAAGCCTTCGAGCTTCAGCGTGTTGCCATCGTAGAAGTGCATCGTGGCAAAGGTGTCGCCATCTTCGTCGAAGGTGCACACCAGCTTGCCCCCTTGCAGCTTGCCGCTGAAGGTCTTCAGGTCGCCCATCTCGTTCTTGTAGGTACCGGTAGCTGTGCCGGTGGCTTCGTCAAAGTCCACTGCCAGGTAGTCGGTTACCATACCGCCAATGCCGTCGCTGTAACTGTTCTCATAGGTGCCGGTAAAAGCAGTGACTGATGCTGCACCTGGTTTAGCCACGATAGAGGTCTTGGCTTTTGCTTTACCCTTCTTACGGGCTTTTTGAGCGTCGATAGTGCCAGTGCCGAGCAATAGGGCGGCTACCAGCAAGAAGATAATCTTTTTCATTGTCGTTAATTTTTTTATGGGTTGTTAATCGTTAAAGTTCTCGTTTGCAGTGGCGTTTCATGCTAAGTGATGAGCCACGTGCGGTGCAAATATAATCATTTGTAACGAAAGTGTAGCAAAAAATGTGCCTTTTTCACATTTTTTGCTACACAATGTTAAGGTCTACGATAAAAATCGTTCTTCGATGAGGTTATATAGGTTTACCACACGATAGCACGGTCGGCGGGGTCACGCCACATCTTGTCGCCCTTCTTGATGCCAAAGGCGTCGAAGAAGGTGTCGATGTTGCGCAGCGTCACGTTCACGCGGTTGCGGCCAATCGAGTGCGGGTCGCTCTTGGTCTGTTGGAAGATCGACTCTTCGGTCCTGTTCTCGGCCCAGATGCGGCCATAGCTCAGGTAGAAGCGCTGTGCAGGGGTGAAGCCGTCGAGCATCTTACCCTCGGTAAACTGCTGGGTGTTGCGGAAGGCATCGTAGGCAATGCGCAGACCGCCCTGGTCGGCGATGTTCTCGCCCAGGGTGAGGTGTCCGTTAGCGTGAAGGTCCTTCACAACAACCACTTCGTCGAATTGCTGAGCGAGTTTCTCGGCTGCAGCCGTAAACTTCTCAGCGTCTTGAGGTGTCCACCAGTCAATCATGTTGCCGTCGGCATTGAACGTGCGTCCCTGGTCGTCAAATCCGTGAGTCATCTCGTGGCCAATCACCACGCCGATGGCACCGTAGTTGGTGGCATCGTCGGCATTCACGTCGAAGAAGGGCGATTGCAGAATGGCTGCCGGGAAGCAGATTTCGTTGGTGGTGGGGTTGTAGTAGGCGTTTACCATTTGAGGAGGCATGCCCCATTCTTCCTTGTCCACAGGCTTGTCCATCTTGTCGAGGTTGCGACGGGTCTCCACATAGCTGGCACGCTTCACATTCTCATAGAGCGAGAGGGCGGGATCGATGTCGAGCTTGCTGTAGTCGCGCCACTTGTCGGGATAGCCCACCTTCACGGTGAAGGCATTGAGTTTCACCAGTGCGTTGATCTTGGTGCTGTCGCTCATCCAGGTGAGGCTTGCGATACGAGATGCGAGAGCCTTGCGCAGGTTGCCGATGAGTTTGAGCATCTTCTCCTTGCTGCCATGAGCAAAGTATTTGTTCACATAGAGTTCGCCCACAGCCTCGCTCAGCATGGAGTTGGGGAAGTTCATGGCACGTTTCCAGCGGGCCTGTTGTTCCTGCTGGCCACTGAGCATCTTGCCGTAGAACTCGAAGCTGGTATCACGGAATTCGTCGCTCAGTGTGCCGGCGGCACTGCCAATCACGTCCTTGGTAACGTAGTCCTTGATTTGCTTCTCGCTGAGGCTGGTCATCAACTTCTGGGCTACATCCATCACCTTGGGCTGGGTGAGAATCACCTGCTTGGTGCTGGGCAGTCCCATCAGGTCGAAGTACTGGCGCCAGTTGATGGCGGGATAGCGCTCTTGCAGCATATCGAGGGTGAAGATATTGTATTGCTTGGTGTAGTCGCGGGCTTCAGCACGGCTCATCGAGGCCTGGGCAAACTGATACTCGATGTCATACACCGTCTTGGCGGCCTTCTTGGCGTCGCCTTTCTTGTAACCGGCGAGCATGTACATCTTCACGAGGTAGTCGATGTAGGCTTGCTGAATCTTCTTGCTGTCGGCATCGGTGTTCAGATAGTAGTCACGGTCGGGCAGGCCGCTTGTGCCGGCTTCCATGTAGAGCACATTCATGTCGCTGTTCATCAGGTCAGCCTCCACGGCAATGCCGAAGAATGGGTTGGCGAGGTGCAGGTGCTGGTCAGCGATAAACGGGGTGAGGTTAGCTTTCTTGAAGGCTTGCACATTTGCAAGATCCTGCATCAGGGGAGCAGCGCCCTCACGGTTCAGGCGCACGCTGTCCATGGCCAGGTTGAACAGGTCGGTCACTTTCTGGCCCACTGTGCCGCGTGCATGCTTCTCCTTTGCCAGGTTGTCGAAGATTTCCTTCAATTGTTCGCGGTTCTTCTCGGCAAGGTCGTTGAAGATGCCGTAGCTGGCATACTCAGGTTTCAGGGGATTGGCTTTCATCCAGCCACCGCCAGCATACTGGAAAAAGTCTTCACCGGGCGAAACGGTGAGGTCCATGTCGGCACGGTTCACACCGGCCGGGATTCCTTGTGCCGTGGCGCTCAGTGTGGTCACTGAAGCGATGGCAGCAATCAGAGTGATTTTGAAATACTTCATAATTGTTTTGGTTTATAGATAATTATTTAGGTTGAAATATCGGGGTTGCGCCGAGGGGTTATTCCACATATTCAAAGCCCAGTTCGTTGATTTTGTCGATGGCGGCTTGCGGGTCGCAGTCGCCTTCCACATAGGCTATGCCTTTGGCAAGGTCCACTTGCACGCTGGTCACACCGGGTAGTGCCGAGAGTCCTTTCTCCACACTGGCCTTGCAGTGATTGCAGCTCATTCCTTTAATCTTGAATTGTTTCATGTTATTTGTTTGGTTTTTATTAAGTTGATAAGATTTCAAATATTTAGCCGACATCGCTGCAAGCAGCAGTGCAATGAGCAGTGCGCTGCAAGTGAGGCTGAACCACCCGGCCTGCATGGCGTGACTGTGATGCATGTGTGGCATGGCTTGAACGAAGGTTTCGCGCAGTCCGGGCCAGTAGTCAACAAGCAGACCGAAGCCCATGGCGCCAATCACGATCGAAGCGATATAGGTGAGGGTGGCACGCTTGCCGAAGGCCTGATTCACCACAAAGAACGAGGCGACGTTGGCGGCCGGTCCAGCCATGAGCAGCACCAGGGCACAGCCGGGCGACAGCCCCTTGAGCATGAGTGCGGCAGCAATGGGGATAGATCCGGTGGCGCACACATACATAGGCACCGAGATGGCTACCACCACAAACATATTGAGCCAGCTGTGCTGGGCATAGGTCTGGAAGAAATCATCAGGTACAAGCACCGTGATGAGTGTGGCAATCACAAGGCCTATCACGAGCCACTTGCCTATGTTCTGCATCATTTCGAAGAAGCCGTAGCGCAGCGATTCGGCGATTCGGCCTGCAAAGCTGTGGGGAATTTGTTCGGTGGCGCAAGTGTCATCACATTCGGTCTTGCTGGTGTCGAACTTGCCTTGGCGCTCAAGCGCTCCCACCGTTAGCCCGCCAAACATGGCTGTGACCAAGGCGGCAACGGGGCGCAGAATGGCAAACGGCAGACCCAGCATAGAGTAGGTGGCTGCAATACTGTCCACTCCGGTCTGTGGAGTAGCAATGAGGAAGGATGTGCTGGCGGCACGCGAAGCACCTGCACGGCGCAGTGCCACGGCAGTGGGCAGCACGCCACACGAGCACAGCGGCAACGGAATGCCTATCGCGGCAGCAGTAGTCACCGACTTGAGTCCAGTGCCTGACAGGTAACGAGAATAGATACGCGATGGCACAAAGGCATGCAGCACACCTGCTATGAGGAAGCCCAGCAGCAGGTAGGGCGACATGGCATTGAGCATCGACAGGAATGCGTTCACATATTCCATCTGTGTCTTGTTCTCCTCGTTGTTGTGTCGGTCGGTTAAGGTTTAACTTCGTAGAAGGGTATTCCCACCAACTTCAGGTCAAATTCCAGGTTGGTGTAGCCCTTGATAGCACCGTAGGCTGTGGTGCCATAGCCCATGTTGTAGGGGATGACTACGCGCACGCTATCGCCTATGTGCATATTGGTGATTGCCAAAGCCCAGCCGGCTATGATGCCGCTATTGAGCCTGGTGCGGAATATGCTGTCGGCCGGACTGGTGCGGGCATACGACGAGTCGAGGGGTTCGTTATTGTAGTAGCGGCCATAGTATTTCACGTCGACCATCGATGTGTAGAGCGGCTTCAGGTTGTTGCGGGTGAGGTTGGTGTCATTGAACCAGTGCATCAGTATTAGTGCACTCTCGTCCCACGGAGCTATGATTGCCTCATAGAAGTCATTGCCGTCATCATCTTTCAGTTTCATCTGGTCTTCGAGCCAGTCCATGTTGGCTTTGGCCCAGCTACTAGAACCGTCATCGTCCTTTTCGAAGCAGGCGCTGAACAAGGTGCTCATGGCCATGCACAGCAGCAATATGATTGGGAATTTTCTCATTATCGTTGTGGTTTTATGATTGATGAGTTGTTACACAAGTTTCTTGAGCAGGTTGTTCAGGCTGCATGCTTCGCCAATGATGCGAGGCAGTTCGCTGATGGCCACACGCTCCTGTTGCATGGTGTCACGGTCGCGCAGTGTCACGGTGTTGTCCTCAACGGTCTGGCCGTCGATAGTGATGCAGAAGGGGGTGCCGATGGCATCCTGGCGGCGGTAGCGCTTGCCCACCGAGTCTTTCTCCTCATACTGGCAAGCGAAGTCGAACTTGAGCATATCCATAATTTCGCGTGCTTTCTCGGGCATGCCGTCCTTCTTCACCAGAGGCAGAATAGCGCACTTCACGGGAGCCAGTGCCTTGGGCAGGTGCAGCACCACACGGGTGTCGCCGCCTTCGAGCTGCTGCTCTTCGTAGCTGGAGCAGAGCACCGAGAGGAACATGCGGTCAACGCCAATCGAGGTTTCGATCACATAGGGAGTATAGGACTCGTTGAGTTCGGGGTCGAAGTACTGAATCTTCTTGCCCGAGAATTTCTCATGCTGCGAGAGGTCGAAGTTGGTACGGCTGTGAATACCTTCCACCTCCTTGAAACCGAAGGGCATCTGGAACTCGATATCGGTGGCGGCGTTGGCATAGTGTGCCAGCTTCTCGTGGTCATGGTAGCGATATTTCTCATCGCCCATGCCCAGCGCCTTGTGCCACTTCATGCGGGTCTCTTTCCACATTTCGAAGTAGTTGAGCTCTTCGCCGGGACGCACAAAGAATTGCATCTCCATCTGTTCAAACTCGCGCATTCTGAAGATGAACTGGCGAGCCACAATCTCGTTGCGGAAGGCCTTGCCGATTTGAGCGATACCGAAGGGCAGACGCATGCGGCCGGTCTTTTGCACATTCAGGAAGTTCACGAAGATGCCTTGAGCCGTTTCGGGACGCAGATACACGTCCATCGTAGCGTCGGCGCTACTGCCCATCTGGGTCTTGAACATGAGGTTGAACTGGCGCACATCGGTCCAGTTGCGAGTGCCCGAGATGGGGTCGACGATGGCGTAGTCCTCGATGATTTGACGCAACTCTTTCAGGTCGTTGTCGTTCATCGCTTTCTCGTAGCGGCTGTGAAGCACATCGCGTTTCTGCTGGTGCTCAAGCACGCGGCCGTTGGTCTGGCGGAACATTGCCTCGTCGAAGCTGTCGCCAAAGCGCTTGGCGGCCTTGGCCACCTCTTTGTCGATCTTCTCTTCTATCTTAGCGATTTCGTCTTCAATGAGCACGTCGGCGCGATAGCGCTTCTTGCTGTCCTTGTTATCGATGAGAGGGTCGTTGAATGCGTCGACATGGCCGCTGGCCTTCCAGATGGTGGGATGCATGAAGATAGCCGAGTCGATGCCCACGATGTTCTCGTGGAGCAGTGTCATCGACTCCCACCAGTAGCGCTTGATGTTGTTTTTCAACTCCACGCCATTCTGTCCGTAGTCGTACACGGCGCCGAGGCCGTCGTAGATTTCACTTGAAGGGAACACGAACCCATACTCTTTAGCGTGCGATACAATTTTCTTGAAAACGTCTTCTTTTTGTGCCATATTCAGTTTTTGTTGTTTGTTTTCGTTTTGTTTATGATGCCGCAACCGCACAAGGGGTTGCACCCATCCTTCAATCAAACTGCAAAGTAAATGATTTTTTTCCGATTTATCTCAATTTTTGGCTTGTGCAATGCCTCCTTTTCACCTTTTTTAAATACAACGAGACCTCCCTTACCCAACATCATGTGTGTAATTGTCATTTCTTTCACGCTCTACATCCATTATTTTTGCCTACATGAGTCCAAATAAGAATTAACATGAAAACATCTATTACCCCATCTTTCCCAAGCCCGCCATTCTCTCCAAGCCCTCCGAGTTCTCCAAGTTCTCCAAGCCCTTTAAGAATCATTCTCGTTTTTCTCAAATTTCCCGTTTTTCCCGTTTTTCCCATGCATCCACTCCATCCCGAGTCTTCGAAATCACTGTCAAAATGTAGGGATAGGGCGTGCCCTGTCCGCCGCCCAAATCCGCAAATTTCCACAATTTCCCGTTTTTCCCATCTTTCCCATCTTTCCCACGCTTCCCCTCCATTGACTTGTCCTGAAATGGGTTTACAAAGTTGTAAACAAAAAACAGTATTATTATGAGACCAGACAACCGAAAGACGGATTACGAGAAGATGCTCATAATCAAGGAGTATTGCGAGACGGACATAGACCGTCGGAAAATTATTGAGAAATATAAGTTACGTGGAAACAGTCTAATTATGAATTGGATTCGTACCTTTGTGGACCCAAACGCAAAAAGACTGATTGACATGAAAGGACGAAAGATAGAACTGCCTGCCGTATCCGGAGCGAACGAGAGCCTGGAGCACGAGAACAGACGTCTCCGCAGGGAGCTCGAGCTGGCGAGGCTGCGCATCGAGGGGCTGGAGATAATGATCGACATCGCCGAGAACGAGCTCAAGATCCCGATAAGAAAAAAACCAGGAGCCAAACAGTGAGCCGTCTACGCGAGCTGCATCCCCGGGTTACGGTGGATGAGGCTTGCGGACTGTTTGGCTATTCAAGACAGGCATACTACCGTGGCTTCCGTCATGGCTACGAGTCCTCGGTGGAGATAGACAGGATACTGGAGGCCGTGCGCAGGATACGCAGGAGGCATCCCAGGATGGGCGTGCGCAAGCTGAAGGTGATGCTGGAGCGCGACTGCGGCATAGAGGTGGGCCGTGACAGCCTTTTCGACATCATGCGCGAGGCCGGGCTTCTGGTACGCAGACGCAGGCGCCACAAGCGGACCACGTTCTCCGGCCATGGCCTGCACACATACCCCAACGCCGTAAAGGAGCTCGTGCCCACAAGGCCCGACGAGGTGTGGGTCACCGACATCACCTATCTGTGCGTCGGCGGCCTGAACAGGTACATCTTCCTGGTCACAGACGTGTACTCGAGGATGGTGGTGGGCTGGAAAGTCTCCGACAACATGCGCACCGGCAACGCCGCCGAGGCCCTGAAGATGGCACTCAGGGGCAGGAACCCGCAGTACCGCCACCTGCCCATCATCCACCACTCCGACCGTGGCTCGCAATACTGCTCGATGCAGTATGTGAAGCTGATGCGCAAGCATGACATGATCATCTCCATGACCGAGAGTGGCGACCCCAGGGATAATCCCATCGCTGAGCGCGTGAACGGCACCGTCAAGAACGAGTACCTGTACCCGCTGGAAGTCTCCATGACAGGGCTGGGCATGCGGCTGTACAGGGCCATTCTCCTCTACAACGCTGAGAGGCCGCACCTCAGCCTCAACATGAACACCCCGGAGCATGTGTACAGAACCGGATGCGAGACACACAGGCTCTGGAAAAATTATTACCCGTATTATGAAGATGTCAACATTTTGGATTAAATTTGCACCGCAACAACGATGGCGGCGACACGTCAGACCGTCACAGAAGCCTGCAGGGGCATCGAGCCCCTGGCAGACTTCAGCAACAACGATGACGGCTCTACATCACCCGTCATTTGCACATGAGAGAGTTTTAATCTGTAAACTTTTTTCAGGACGCTACATGTTCCTGATGACCGATTTGGCTTAAATGTTTACTGGTTTTTTGTTGACAAAAAGTGGCTTTTGCAAACGATTGCATGGATTTTAGTTGAAAATTTTGTGGTTTTTGCACGTGTTAAGCGTCTAAGTCTCTAATTTTGTGCGCTCTGCGCACAAAACGCAAATGACTGCGTTTTTATCCACTTCGCAGACTTAACTTTTTAAACTCAATTATATTTACATAACTACAATCTAAACTAATTAAAAAATGAAATCATTAACAAAAATCAAGTTCTGTCTTACCAGACTGGTTATGCTTTTGCTCTGCCTCTGGGCTCTCGCCCCACAGGCCACCGCCGATGTAACCATCTGGGTCTACGGAACAAATGCAAATGCAGTCCCACATTTGGAGTATTGGGGTGAAACCGCAACCAATGTGAGCAGTGGAGCTGCAATGACACCCTATGAGTATAAAGGTACTACATGGTACTACACTGTTCTTGAGGGGGTCAATTCCTGTTCAATTATCTTTGACACAGATGGTAACTATGCAGGTAAAACTGATGACATTACAAATGTGTCTGGTACAAAGTATTACTATTATAATGGTAATGGTCGCTATGTGGATCTTACTGATGTGAAGGGTTACAACTCGTTTGTCTTTGTTGACAAGTATGCAGGAGATTCATGGTGGAATAACGATGGGGCTGTAACCCGTGTGCATGCATGGGGAAATAATAGTGGTACCACGTGGCCAGGAACTGCATTGGAATCTACTCCTGTTGGAAAGATGAATCTTGGCGGAAATAACATTTATGTGTGGAAAGGTGATTATACTGGTCTAACAGGAATGAAGTTGAATCGATGCCAAGATGCAACTTCCACCAATAATCCTTGGAATGAATCGAGTGATAATACCTATCATAAAGGGGGGCTTTATTACCCGATTGCGGGTTCTGCCAACTGTTATCAGAATGTACAAATAGGCAATGTTGCCTATCCAACCTCAGTGCCGGTGACTGACTCTTACTCTGTGACGGGTGTGGCATCGCCTGCTGAGGGTGGCACGGTGACACCTGCCTCAACATCCGACTTGGTGACAGGTAATACAGTGACTTTGACAGCTACTCCTGCCAATGGCTATCAATTCAGCGGCTGGACGGTAACGGGCACAAACACCTATACTGAAAACGATAATCAAGTCACGGTGACGGTTGAGTCGAGCAATGTGACGGCAACCGCCAATTTCACCGAGATTCCCAAGAACTACACCATCCATGTGATAGACTATTATGATGAGCAACCCTACCTTTATGCTTGGGATAGCACTGGAGATCTCAATGGCGGTTTCCCTGGTGCTCAGATGACCACTACTGAGACATCGGATGCTGGTGAGACTTGGTATGTGAAGTCATTCTCTACTACAGCCTCAACTATCAATGCCATAGTAAGTTTGGGTGACAACACTTCACAAACTACCAACATCACTGGCATAGCACCCGGCGACTACTACATTGTGTATAATAGTCAAACTCATTCCTACACTGCTTCTACCACTATGCCCGAAGGCAAGGTTCAGTATCAACCTGCGCAGACTGCCACGGTTTATGTCTATGACACTACCGCTCCTACGCTCAACGGCGAGGCGATGACTACCGAAGATGGCCACAATTGCGTGTGGTACAAAGGCACGGTGAGCAGCACTTCTACACTCACTGCCAATATTGCCGGTTCGGGCACCCTCAACGCAACCTTGCAGGATGGTGAGACCTATTACTATTATTGGAACGGCACCAGCTATGTGGCCACCGACATCGACTATAACCCCTATGCCGACCGCTCGTTCACCATTTATGTGGCAACAAAGAATGCACCCGAAGGTTTTGTGCCTTACATGTATGCGTGGTACTATATAGGCCAGAGCAAAAAGGAACCCAAAGGTGTTTTTACTACAGGCCAGCAAGTCAATAATAACCTGATGATTCTCAACCAGACCACTGAAATCAATGGTTATACATACTGGTATGAAACATTCACCGGCATCGATAAGTTGAATGTCATTATTCACAACAATGCTGGCGTGCAGACCGCCGACATTCTTGACATCACAGCCGACCGCTATATTATCTTCGATTATAATATGCAAAATAAAGAGCAGCCCTATTATAACGAGGCTACTCCCAAGCCCGCTCCTCAAAACTTTACCGTTCATGTCATTGAAAAGAATGGCAAGACACCTTATCTCTATGTATGGGATAAGGATTTGAACAAGTTGAATGGAGCTTTCCCGGGTAACATTCCCTCTGAGACTGAGACAATCAATGACGAAACCTGGTACAAACAGACGTTCCAGGCCGATGACTACATCAATGTGATTGTGAGTCACAACAGTCAAAACCAGACAGCCGACATCACTAACTGGACAGAGCCCGACCTCTACATTACCTACGATAGCGAGGCTGCCAATCAGGAAGATCGCGTTGTCCGCATGGAGGCTACCCCTCCCACCGAGCAGCAGCAGGTGCACCACAACTACGTGATCTACGTGAACAATGTGCGTAATCCGCAGACGTCACCTAACGTCTATGTTTACGTCAATACAGGTACCCAAAATGTGGCTCTCAATGGCGAGTGGAATCAAGACCCCGTCTGTGGCGGTAATGTTTCTACTGTGAGCGAAACACTTGCCGATGGTAATCTTTACTGGAAGACCACTATTAATTCCATATATTCGCCCATCAACATCCAGTTTAGCATCAATGGCGAGTATCAGTCGGGCACCGTGAATGGCAACATTCAGCAGACTGCCGAAGTGGGTTACTACAAGTATTATAGCGGTGTCGAAGATTCGGGTGACCGTTATGAGGAGGTTACCGACCTTAGACTCTACACGGGCGAGATGTATGTGATTGGCAAGGTGGCAGGTAATCCGTGGGCTGCTAATGCTGGATTGAAGATGACCGCCGGAGAAAATGGCATTTTCACGCTTAACAATGTGCAGATTATTGATGGAGCAGAGTTTGCCTTTGCCGCTAAACTGGGTAGCGAAGAAAATGACTGGACCACGCTCAACACCTATCGCCTCACCTCGAGTGCAAGTCAGGGTACCTCTTGGCTGGTGACCAACGCTATGACCGACAAGGAGCATCCTGAAGTGCTGAATCTGCTCATCTATGACGGTGAAGACAAGAACTTCATGATGGACGAAACGGCCTACTACGACATTTCGCTCAATCTGCCTGCCAAGACGGTGACCATCACCCGTGCTCAGGACGCCCTGTATATGTACTATGGCGACAGCAATAGTCCTTATTGGAAACCCAATGCAGGTGTGCCCATGATCAGTACCGATGGCGTTACCTACACCCTCACTGGCGTTGAACTGAACGCAGGCGACACCTTCCAGTTTACCAAGCAACTCTCAAACAGTGACTCTGATTGGAGCAGCATTGCTGCTTACCGTTTGGGTGCTGATGCACTGGGTGATTATTGGGAAGTGACCGCCGAGGAAATCGGCATTGTGCTTGAAAACGCTCTGTTGCTTGGAAGCACGAAGAACTTCCAGATGGATCCTGGCACAGCCGGTAACTATCGTGTGGTGGTCAATCCTACTGCAAAGACCGTGGCTCTCTATCCCATGGCCGACGTGGCAAGCGGCAAGGTCATCATCCACCTCGAGAAGACCAGCAATGTCACTAATCCCAAGCTTTGGGCCTATGACAAGGAGCGCGATAAGAATAATGAATATTATATTCATGTTGACCGCCCGTCACGCCACGAGATTGCTACAAATCGCCGAATCCTATATTTGAGCGTTGCTCCAGAAAGCGATGACCCGACTATAGTCACCATTGGCGGTCGCGAGTGGTGGACTTGGGAAGTGAGTAATGCTATTGCAGACTTCTGGTTTACCCGTAACGGCTTTGACTATTCAAGCACTGAAAACTATCCTGAAACCGATCCTAATATGACCGACATCAACTGGCGCCGCTCGGGCGAAATCTTCTTGACTTGGCCCACCACAGGCACCACTATGGAAGATTATACTCGCGACTACTATACGGCTGCTGCACAAGAAGCAGCCGAGTGTGCCGTGATGATTGAAGGCCACAACTATGCTTACTTCACCAACACACCAGGTTGGGCACACGTGTTCTGCCATGCTTGGTATACCGATGATCAGGGCGTTAATCATGACATACTCACACCGCCAGCACCCTACGAGGGTGATCCCTGTTATCCTGGTGCATTGTGCGAGATGGTGGGATATGACAAGGATGGCTACGAAGTGTGGCGCATCGACCTCACCGCTGCAGGTGTGACAAATTACCCCAATGGTGGCATCTTGTTCAACAACGGCATTGACGACAATCATGAATATGAGCACAGCGACATGAACCACGACTACTATGCTGGTACTAGCACCACGGAAGCAAAGGAACAAACCGGCGACTTTGTCTATAGCAACGGTGCCTGCTACGACTATTGTGGCGTGATTGTGCTGGGCCGCTCGTTGAGCAACATTATTCGCAACGGTGTGGTGAACGGCCCCGTCTACACCATCGAAGACGACATCGTGGGCGTGTGGTTCGACCCCAACGCTGAGACAGTAATTGAGGTGGATGGTGTAACACACATCATGTATGGTGCACTCTACTGCAAGGACTTGAACAACTTCGTGACCACCCCCTATGTGGAGAAGTCAATCCAGAAAGATGGTGAGATTGATTATGTGCTGCAACGCACCAATCTCATGGCCGGTAAGAACCGCTATGACCAGAGCAACTGGGTGAAACTCACACTCTCGACTCAGTATCCTGGCGTTCTTGAGAATGGCGTGCTGATGAGCAAGGATGATCAGTTAGCTATCCTGCGCAGCTATGAGGGCTTTGTGCTGCCTGCCGAGAGTGTGCGTGGCCAGCTGGTCAACAATGTGAATCCCGAGATGCGCCTTGCTCTGCAGGCCCTGCCCGAGAGCAATACAGCGAACGACTATTATATGGATCCCAACGTGTTTATCACATCCAACTTCATTGGAACTCAGGATTGCGAAGAGCCTGCCGATGAATTCGGACATGTGCACCGCAATACCTACTTCTTTGTGACCCCCAAGCCGCAGGAATATGCCAAGATCACTTGGGCAGTGTATGGTGACGACAATGCATTCTATGTGCCTAAACACGGTAGCTACGCCTATGTAGATGGTCACTATGAATTCATGAACGAGGGCGATCTGGATGGTTATTTCCCGGTGCAGTGGGATTTGCAGTCAAACCCCGGTTTGCAAGTGAATCAGGCTTATAGCTTCCATGCAATAATTCGTCTGGCCGATGGAGAAGAGGCTGCTGCAACAGATGGTGGCTCTACTCTCAGAGCAGGACAGCAAATGGTGGAATACAAGCCCTATTCGGGAACTGTAAAATATGTGGTATCGCCCATCGACGTGTCGGCATCAAGCATCATCACAGCCGTGAATGAGGTGAATGCCACCAAGACGGTGCGTCAGGTGCGCTACTACAACCTGGCCGGCATTGAGAGCAGCGTGCCCTTCGACGGCGTGAACGTGGTTGTCACTACCTACACCGATGGTTCGAAAACTACAGCTAAGATGCTGAAATAAGCATAATTAGCATAAGTTTGTTTAAATCGAGGGAGCTTCTTGACAGGTAAGGGGCTCCCTTGTTTATCGCCATGAAATAGACGGTCAACCTGGCGGCTTGAGGCCATGCTGCCTCGAAGGAAAATGCAAACGATTGCGTATATTATATATAAATTATTTTTATAATACTATTTTTTAATACAAATCAAAATATTAAATTTGGGAGTTAATTACTAATTGAAACTTTTTTATCATAAAATACAAACGCAATGAAAAAGCTTTCTACCATATTTCTCTTGTCATTTTTGCCTATTCTGGCATGGGCTGCCGGCTGGCCCACCAACTATGGCGGTGTGATGCTGCAGGGCTTCTACTGGAACAGTTATGAAGATACCGGTTGGAACTTGTTCATGGACAACATCGACGAACTCAGCGATGCTTTCGACCTGATCTGGATTCCCAACTCGGGCAAGGTAGATCCCACAGGCCAGACTCAGGCCATGGGTTACACCCCCGTCTATTGGTTTGATCACAACACCTGCTTCGGATCAGAGAACGAGCTGCGCCAGATGATTCAGATGTTTCGTGAGCGCGGCACAGGTTTCCTGATGGATGCCGTGTTGAATCACAAGAATGGCGAGACCGACTGGGTCACCTTTGCCAACGAGATGGTGAAGGGCAGGAATCCCGGTAGATTCTACAAAGTGGAGTGGGATAACGTCAACAACACACAGATTTGTAGCGGCGACGAGTGTGCGGCAGCGGGCTACCCGGTGCATGGCGCGGCCGATACCGGTGAGAATTTTGATGGTTGCCGCGACCTCGACCACACCAATGTGACCACGCAGCTCAATGTGAAGACCTACCTCGACTACCTGCTGCATGAACTGGGTTATGCAGGCTTCCGTTTCGACGAGACCAAGGGCTTTGCACCTTACTATGCCGGCATGTATAGCTTTACAAGTAAGCCTATGTTTGTGGTGGGCGAGTACTGGGACGGTAATGCCGATGTGCTCCGCTGGTGGTTTGAGGAAACCAAATGGTATGACCAGATACAGAGTGGCACCTACGACTTTTGCCTGAAATACCGCATCAACGATGCGTTCAACAACGGCAACTGGGGTGCCCTGAACGACAAGGGACTTGCCGCCGATGCCAACTATAGCCGCTGGGCCATCACCTTCCTCGACAACCACGACACAGGTCGTGACGGATACCAGAAAGTGAGCAATAATGTGGCAGCCGCCAACGCCTTCATTCTTGCCTTGCCTGGCACTCCTTGCATCTTCATGCCGCACTGGAAAACCTACAAGAACGAGATCAAGAACTGCATATTGGGGCGTCGTGCAGCTGGTGTGCACAACATGAGTCCCATCCTTGAACAAAAGGAGAGCAATGGCGGCTACATTGTAGAGGTGCAAGGCACAATGGGCAAGGTCTATTTGCAGTTGGGTGGCGCCATCAAGAACGGAACCCCTTCAGGCTACCAGCTGGTGCAGAGTGGCACCAACTACCGCTACTTCGTGTCGGCCGGGCTTGACTGGCAGCATGCTCCCAAGAACGGCATCTTGCCTGGCAATCCTGTGGCAACGCCTTATCCCGGCAACGACAAGGTTACTGTCTTTGTCAAGGCACAAGACCCCAACAGCAGCCGCCTCTATGCCTGGGATGCTAACGAGAACTACATTGACCGCCCATGGCCCGGTACTGTCATCAACGAGTTGCCCTTTACCTATGTGGGCGGTGCCAAGTGGTACTACAAGACTTTTGACGAGGCAACGGTGAACGTGATACTGAACAATAGCTACTCGGGTCCCACATGTCAGACGGCTGACATTAAGAATATCAAGCAAAACATATTCCTCGATTACCCCTGGACCGACGGCGATTGTAGCATCTACTCAAATGTGACTAGCAAGTATGCTCCTTATGTCGACTATGAGATACCCGCTGTGGCTGAGCCTCAGAACGGCAAGTTCTACTGCTATCTCGAGACCAATGATATTACAACTCCCTACATTTATGCCTGGGACTGCATGGACCGCCACTTCTCAGGACTGTGGAGCGGCACCAAGATGCAACAGGTGGGTGTGGCGCCCAACGGTAAGAAGGTATATTGCTGGACCGATGGCAATTATAACGTCGATAGCATACCGCAGTTCCTCATCTTCAACGATGGCAAGGCTGGTGGCAAGCAGACGGCCGACCTCGACTTCGTGAACGGCGGCTATTACACGCTCGACGGCCTGATTGGCATCGTTCCCGGCCACGAAGACCCCATTACCCCCGAACAGATGTATGTGATGGGCGAAGTGAACAACAATGGCGGCTGGTTTGCCAACAAAGGTGTAAAGATGAAGAGCAACGACGGTAATACCTTTACCGCTACAGTTGTGACCACAGGGCAGAATGCTGGTTACAGCTACTTCAGCTTCTCGAAGAAGATTGCAAAAGATCCTACCGACTGGATTACCATCTCGAGGTATCGTATAGGTGCTAGAACTCCCGAAGAGGACCTGGAGGTGACCGATGAGCTGCTGGGCACCATGCTGCCACTCGACTGCGATGGTTCGACCAAAGCCTTCAAGATAGGTGCCGGTGTGTGGAAACTCACACTCGACCTCACCGAGCGCACGCTCATCGTAGCCCAATCCGATGGCCTGCCCGGCGATATTGACGGTAACGGCAAGGTGAACGTGAGTGATGTGACCACCCTGGTAAACATGATTCTCGGGGTTGTGGAAATGAACGAGCAGAAAGCCGATGTGAACGGTGACGGTAAAGTGAACGTGAGCGACGTGACTGCTCTGATCAACATCATTCTGGGTGTTGCCTGAAAACGCGAATTGAACATAAACATTTAAATATTTTTACTACAATGAAAAAGACTTTTTTATCACTCTTAACAGCAGCCCTGCTCCCGCTCATGAGCAATGCGGCAGTGGGCTGGCCCGCCAACTATGGCGGTGTGATGCTGCAAGGGTTCTCGTGGGACAACTACGTGGACACGCAGTGGACTAATATGGAGAAACAAGTTGATGAACTATCATCCACTTTCGACCTCATCTGGGTTCCCCAGTCGGGTAACTGTAACACGGGTTGGAACGTGATGGGTTATATGCCCGTTTACTGGTTCAACCATAACAGCAGTTTTGGAACCGAGGGCGCTTTGCGTTCCATGATTAATGCCTTCAAGGCAAAAGGCACCAAGATCATCGAAGATGTGGTCATCAATCACCGCAGTAGTCTGGGTGAGGACGGATCTTGGGTCGACTTCCCGGCCGAAACCTACAATGGAACGACCTATCAGCTCCTACCGACCGATGTGTGTGCCGACGATGATGGTGGCAAAACCAAGGCTTGGGCCACCCAGCACGGTATAACGTTGAGTGGCAATAACGACACTGGCGAGGGTTGGGACGGCTGCCGTGACCTTGACCACAAGAGCTCCAATGTGAGGGATAATGTGAAAGCCTACCTCAGTTTCTTGCTCAACGATCTGGGCTATGCAGGATTCCGCTACGACATGGTGCGTGGCTATTCGGCAAGCTACACGGGCGAGTATAACGCCGCTGCTAACCCCACTTTCTCGGTGGGTGAGCTCTGGGATGGTAATGTGAACACCTTGCAGAACTGGCTCAACGCAACCAAGGTGAACACTGTGATTCAGAGCGCTTGCTTCGACTTCGCCCTCCGCTACACGGTGCGCGATGCCATCAACCAGAACAACGGGACCAAGGTGGGTAACACCAGCCTTGCTCGCCATTCC
>JAEEVB010000107.1 GCA_016287065.1 Muribaculaceae bacterium | reverse complement strand
CCGTTGCGGTCTTGATTGGCGGAGAGGACAAGATTCGAACTTGCGGTAGAGTTACCCCTACGGCAGTTTAGCAAACTGCTGGTTTCAGCCACTCACCCACCTCTCCGGTAGCTAGCTGAAAGTATTTTCAAATAGCGAGTGCAAAGTTAGCACCTTTTTTTGACATGGCCAACAAAAAAATGATATTTTTCAAATAATTCTTTGAAAATGGCAAAGAAAACGAGGTGCCATCGCACACTACAAAGCGCAGCCCTGAAATGAGTTGCGCCTTGAAGATGAAACAGGTATTGAATGCGGTTGTGTTCAGTTTGAGCGGCCTGATTCTCGCTCTTTGGTGTCGCGAAACACATTGTTCACCTTGTTGCCACCAAAAGTGTATGACACTCTCAAAGATACGGCGTGACTATGGATGTTGTTGCGGGTATCGACGCTGTAGCCGCTATATAACGCCGTCGATTTGGTAATGTTCCAGCCGAACGGGTCGCTCACGGCGGTAGCAAGCGTCAAACGGTTGTCAAGAAGCACATAACGCAGTTCAAACCCAATCAGCGACATTGCCTCGTATCGCACCATGCGCTCATGATAGGGAAAATAATGGCTGAACCGCACATTAAAGATGAGCGTCCGTGGGCGGTTGAGCATCCACGAGGTGTTGAGTTCCAATTTGCCGCTCCAACTGCTATCGTCATGCTCCCGAAAATCGGCAATCTTCGATTTTGCATAGGTGTTGAACACCTCACCACCCACATTCACATTCCACCAGTCGAAGATGGAACGGTAGTAGGATGCATAAAGGCCCACCTTGTTGTTGTCGATGCAATTCATGGGGACAGAGAATTGCGAGCCATCGGCATTGAATCGCGTGACATAGCCAATGGCATTGCGGTTGCAGGAGTTGTAGAGCACCGCATAGATGCCCTTGAAGCTGTAACTGAGCTCGGCATTGTGTGCAATGCTTGGCAGCAGGTCGGGATTCCCTGACACATAATCGCTGGTAGTGGTATAGTAGCGGAACGGATTGAGGTCGCCAAAGTTGGGGCGCGTGATGCCCATCGAGTAGGACAATGAAAAGCGCCCCACCCTCTGATTGTTCCAACTCAAGTTTAACGAGGGGAACAGATAGCCATAACTGTTGTTGTGCTTCTCATCGCCGACCGACTGAAGCCCTTTCACATCGGTATGCTCGTAGCGCAGCCCAAGTTTTCCGAAAAAAGAGTTACCGAAACTCTTCTCGGCACTGACATAGGCGGCAGCGGTTCGCTCGTCATAGTCAAACGCATTGCTTTGCGTCGGGTCAAAAAACCATTGCGAATCATCGAAAGTTCCGGCAGTCAAGGCAGTCTTGTTGCCGATGGCAGTGTAAGCCACGCCCGTTTCCATCTTGAATGTCTGGAACGGCAATGTCGCATCTAACTTCACCGAATGGATGTGATATTTGTTCTGCCCGGCATTGGTCAGGCGTGACGAACCGTCGGCCCAGGTCGTGAGCACATCGGAGTAGGACTTGGCCAATTTATTGAACCAGTTGTAGGTGAGGCTCAGCATCTTGCCCTTGTCATCAAGTTGCCAATCGGCAAATGTGGTCAAGGTGAGCGCATTGTTCGGGCGTGACGGCGAATCATTATATGAGTTGAGGATGATTCCATTGTCGTTGGTCACATCGCTTAACTTGCTATTCAGCCGTGTTGTGCTCAGGTTGACAATGACGCCCGCGTTAAGCCGGTCGGTGAACTTGTATTTGAAAAGACCATTCACGCCCAACGCGCTGTTAGTGAAATGCGTAGTACGATCAGATGTCTTCACATGGTCATAGAATGTGTAGGTGCGATCAAAATCATTGATACCTCGGTTATCACCCCAATTGGCATCCACCGAGAATTCCACTTTGCGAGTGGTGTGCGACAGATTGCCGCCCAACATGTAACTGAAGTCCTCGCGAGCAATGCCCCTCCCCCACACATTGCCACACGTGCCAAGCGACTCGTTGCGCGTGGTGATGCTGATGAACGCCACATTGGTTGCAGCGGCATACTTCGCAGGCGGCGTGGTGAGCACTTCGATTTTCTCGATGCCCGATGCCTGCAGATTTTTCAGTTGCATGGTAATGGCCTCGTCGGGCATCTCCAACAATCGGCCGTCAACGATATATCGCACCGACGACTTGCCAGCAACGGTCACGGCATCGCCCTCGACGGTCACGCGCGGAATGCGGTCCAGCACCTCAATGCCGTTCAGCCCTTTGGTGAACGTATCGTTCTTGGTGAGATAGACGATGCGGTCGGGTTCCTGTTTAAGCACTGTGCGGTGACCGACCACCACCACTTCGTTCAGTTCGAGCACCTTATCCCAATAGTCGGCAATGGAATCAATGCTTGCCGTTTCGTTTTTTTCCTGTGCAAAAAGGCACACAGGGAGCAGAGCCATCAATACGACGGCTTTCATCGTTTTGTTCATAATGAGTTATTTATAAGTTACTTGAATGCTTTTTCTTTGCCTTGTATAAAGAAGAATGCACCGCCATGCTTGTCACGCTGCAGGCCAATGTAGATGACCTCGCCGTTGTTGACAATCTGTAGCGAGGTGTATTGCCCATCAGCCCCGTTGTAGTCGGAGTATTCCTTAGCCTTCGGTGCGTCTTTCGAGATAGCCTCGGCAATTTTCTTGATGATGCCGGGATTGTTCTTGACCGTCAATCCGCGGTAATAGTTGCCGTTGCTCTTATAAATTGAAATGGTCACACTCTTGTTATCGTTATAGCGGCCATCAAACAGGCTTTCAACATTCAACTTCGGCGGTGCGGCATATGCTGCCAAGGCAGTGACTATGCACATTATTATGGTGATTAGGCGTTTCATTTCTCTAAGTATTTATGTTGCATGAATTGATTTACTTTTTCTTGTTCAGCAGCATTCTGTTGAGCCACAGTCTGCATGAATTGCTCCATCCTGGCGACATCGGCCTCGGCTATCGCTTGTGCTTCGTTGCCGCTGGCTTTATGCCCTGCGACATAAACGATGCAGTCGCTATTGCCCGCTGGCGTGACGGCGCTCCTGCTGTTGAAAAGCATTGCCACGCCCACAATCATTGCCACACAAGCGGCCGCTGCTGCACGCCACAGCCACTTTGTGCCAGTGCTGCGCTTTTGAGCCAATGCGTTGCCGATGCGCTGGCGCAAGTGCACCGAAGCCCCTATTGTGCGTTTCGGTTTCAACAATTCTCTTATGTCTTGATACTCGTCCATAGCGGTCATTGATTATTGGTGAAATACTCTTCTCTCAGTTTTTTCATGCCCGAATAGAAACGGGATTTTGCCGTGGATTGTGGGAGATTGAGAATGCGGCTGATTTCTACAAACGAGAGTTCGTCAACCACATTCATCCTCACTATCTCAGCCTCATGGGGCGGCAAGCCGTCGAGCAACCGGTTGATGCGGGCTATTTCTTCCTCATCAAGCTGGTTTTCTGTTTCATCGGGCAAGTCAACGCGTTCAAACGGCACTGTCACGACTGGCTTTCTTCTGAACTTGTCATGGCATAGGTTGTAAACAATGCCGAACATATAGCACTTTGCATCGTTCACCTTGCTGCTGTTTTCAAGCACACGCAGCACCGCTTCATAAACAATGTCCTCGGCCTCGACGCGGTCGCCCGTGCGGTAATAGGCAAACCTCACCAGTGCGTCAAGATTCGCCTCTATCACTTCGTCAATATTTTTGCGCCTGTTGCCAAACATAGTTTCTGAGGGCACATTTGGCCCTCCAATATATAAGACGCAAAAACACGAAAATCGCCGAGGAGATTTTGTGAAAAAAAACTTAATGAATTTGTGCAATCGGGAACTGCACAATCAGAATCAACTGACATTCAATAAATATTGCAGGATTTTCATTACCTTTGCAACAAATTCAATGTGAGAGCAAAGCGCTTCTGGGTTGATTCAAGCAAAAACGATTGAAAATGGAAACAATATCAACTTATTATTATCGCAAGGGAAAGATAGGCATACAGACAGTAGCCTATAGCATCGCATCGGTGCTGCTGGTGGCCCTTGGGATTTTCTGCTTTACGCGCTGGGAACTTGGCTTCATGTTCACCGACTGGAAGGGATATCTGATGCTCGCCGTGTACGGCATTATCACGCTGAGCATCATTTACGCCACATTCGATTCATTCTTGAAACTGGGCAAGGCCAACCACGGCATACCGGCATTCAGCATCGCGGCTGACCGTTTCATCGTCTATGACAAGCATGGTTTGGAGACATCCATACTCTTTGAGGACTGCGAGAAGGTGCGTTTCAAGAAAGAAATCAAGTATCGCGGGGCGCAACCCACGCTCAAGCTCATCATCGTGTATCACGACAAGACCGATCTTTCGGGCAACACGCGCATTGAAATACTTCTCGACGAACTCGACCAATCTCAGCGGCAAATCGACCGCCAGCTGAAGAAGGTGTACCACAACTACAAGAAAGAGCACGAAGCCTGATTCTTGCCGCTGAGTTGGGGTTAGTAGAATCTTGAGCGGGGCATAGAGAGCATCTAAATCGTTGATTTTGAGATATATCCATACAATAACAACCAAAGGGGCCACCGGATTCGGTAGCCCCTTTGTGATGAGATTGTGCAGATGCACGATAATTACCTGGTGAGATCTAAGCTCATGCGGGAATTACCTAGTGAGATCGAAGCTCATGCGATAATTACTTGGTGAGTTCGAAGCCCACGCGTGCGCCATTGGCACTCTTGGCGAGGTTCTTAACAGCCTCGACGGCAGCTGCATCGGTAACTTGTCCTACCTTCTGCAGCATGTTCACCATCTGGCCAGAATCAAACATAAGTCCGATACCCTTGGCAGTCTTGGTCACATTGCCCTTGATTGTTTGCGTTCCACTCTTGAGAGCAATTTCGCCAGTCTTCTCGTTGTAGGTATAGGTTCCGTTGAAAGGAATGCCGTTGACCTGAGCGTTGAACGAGTTGTTGGCACCGAAGTTGAAGAAAGTGTTCTTCTTAGTGATACCAATCTCCTTGTAGTTGGGAGCCAACGATGAAACGAGGTTGTTAGCGGCAGCGTCGCCACCAGCTGCAGTGAATGCCTGCTGCGAAGTGAAGGCAGCGCTAGGAGCATTGTAGCTCCAGTTGCCCTGAAGGTCATTAGCAGTGAAACCGAGTCCGAGCACATTGCCAAGCACAGCACCTAACACATTGCCCAAAAGGCCACCTGTATTAGTGTTAGTGTTGCCGCCACCAAATCCAGAAAGGCAGCTTGTAGAAATGATAGCTAAAGCAGATAAAACTGCGATAAAAGATTTCTTCATAAGTTTGGTATTTTAAAATAATTAGTTAATAGATTTGTCGCAAATATAGTAAAAATATCAAATAAAACACATTATTTTTAAAAAAAATCAACTACAACAGCCAAAAACGTGCTCTCCAGGCTACACAAATCAGAGCCAAACATCAAAATTTGATTACATCGGTCTTGCGCGGACTGAAGTTATCGTTCACCGCCACGGTGCGGGCCTGAAAATCGATGGTGACGGTGCGGGCACTTATCCAGTTGGGGTAATAGACCGTCATGGTGAGCACCGACGGCGAGGTCCAAGCATAGTTACCGGCGCACACAAAGTCGGGCTCAATGCCACTGAAGCGGCTACGTGCTGTGATAGTGTAGAGCGGCAGCGTGTGGATGGGTTCCACCTCCCATTTGCCAAATGCAAGGCGGGCATGGCTGATGTTGTGGTTTCCGTAATGCCAGTCGAGGGTGAGATGCTTGTCATCGGTGAGGGTGATGGTAAGAGGTTCACATCCCTCGGGGGCAATCGTGACGATGCCATTGTTGGCCATTTGAGGCAAGAGTTTTGAAGTAGCCTTGCCCTTGATCAAGGGTTGAGAGAAAGCGAGGCATTTCTTGCTCAGACGAGCTGCCGCCTTGTTTTGCGCGGGCAGGGGTTCCTCGCTCACGATGGCGGGAATCAGGTGTTTCCAAATGGTGCCTAACAGGTCATGACCATGGTAGCTGAGACTGTTGATGACCACTACGAGGTCGAACTGTGGCACACACACCACATACTGGGCAAAGGCACCGTCGGCACGGAACGAGCCCGGATACTTGCTGCGCCAAATCTGGTAACAGTAGCCCTGGTTGCCGTCGGTGGGCGGTGTGTTGGTCGCAGCACACTCAATCTGCTTGGAAGTGGCCTCGTCGATCCACTGGGCGCTCACCAGTTGCTGGCCATTCCAGTTGCCGCGGTTCAACAGCAGGATGCCCAGCTTGGCCAGCGACTCGGCCTGAAGGTGCAGTCCCCAACCACCCGTGTTGTAGCCCTGGGGGCACTGCTCCCACTGCGCTTGGGTGATGTGCATAGGGGTAAAGAATTTCTCCTGCAGATATTGAAGCAGCGTCTTGCCCGTGACACGCTGCACGATGGCGCTGAGCATGTAGCTACACATGGAGTCGTAGTAAAAGTGTGTGCCCGGCTCGTGCTTGGGCGGAGTGGCGAGAAAAGCGCGAATCCAGTCGTCGTTGTTACCTCGCAATGCCGAATAGTTGATTTCCAGTCCTGAGCCCATGATGAGCAGGTCGCGCACCGTCATCTGAGCCAACCAGGGTGCGATGGTGTCGGGCATCTTTTCGGGGAAGAACGATGCCACACGGTCGGTGAGTCGCAGGCGGTTGTCGTCGATGGCGGCACCTACGCCCAAGGCCACGAAGGTCTTGGAGGCGCTATACTCGGTGTGGGCATACTCTGGGTTGAAGGGAGCAGGATGCGCTTCGGCCACCACTGCGCCATGGCGCAGCACCATCACATGATGGAAGTGCGTTTCGGGCACGGCACAGAGCGAATCGATGAAACGCTCCACACCGGCACTGCTCATGCCTTGCTGCTCGGGTGTGGTGCGGGGCTGGTCGCCCACCTGTGCCGTGGCCAGTGAACTGAACATCGCCAACAGGCTGATGGCCAGAAATCTTGATAATCGGTTCATAGCAATATGTCTTTATATAATGTATTTACTGAAAAGCATCAGTCGGCGGTGAGTTTGCGATAGCGGATGCGGGTGGGTTCTTCCTTGCCCAGGCGCTTGAGTTTGTTCTCCTCATAGTCGGAGTAAGAACCCTCGAAGAAGAAGACATTGGAGTCGCCCTCGAAGGCGAGGATGTGGGTGCAAATGCGGTCGAGGAACCAACGGTCGTGGCTGATGACAACGGCGCAGCCTGCAAAGTCGTCGAGACCTTCCTCGAGTGCGCGCAAGGTGTTCACATCGATGTCGTTGGTGGGCTCATCGAGCAGGAGCACATTGCCCTCCTCCTTGAGTGCCAACGCCAGTTGCAGACGGTTGCGTTCGCCACCCGATAGCACGCCGCACTTCTTTTGCTGGTCAACACCTGTGAAGTTGAAGCGCGACAGATAGGCGCGCGCATTCACATCGCGTCCGCCCATGCGCAGCAATTCCACACCGCCCGAAATCACCTCGTAGACGGTCTTGTCGGGGTCGATGCTGGTGTGCTGCTGGTCGACATAGACCGCCTTCACCGTCTCGCCCACCTCGAAGGTTCCGCTGTCGGGCTTCTCCAGGCCCATGATGAGTCGGAACAGAGTGGTCTTGCCAGCGCCATTGGGGCCGATAACGCCCACAATGCCGTTAGGCGGAAGCATGAAGTTGAGGTCGTCGAAGAGCAGTTTGTCGCCAAAAGCCTTGGCCACATGATGCGCCTCTATCACCTTGTTGCCCAGGCGTGGTCCGTTGGGGATGAATATCTCGAGTTTCTCCTCTTTTTCTTTCACCGACTCGTTGAGCAGGCGGTCGTAGCTGTTGAGCCTTGCCTTGCCCTTGGCCTGGCGTGCCTTGGGAGCCATGCGCACCCACTCGAGCTCGCGCTGCAGGGTCTTCTGTCGCTTGCTCTCGGTCTTCTCTTCCTGAGCCAGTCGCTGGGTCTTCTGCTCGAGCCAGCTGCTGTAGTTGCCTCGCCAGGGAATGCCTTCGCCGCGGTCGAGTTCCAG
>JAEEVB010000106.1 GCA_016287065.1 Muribaculaceae bacterium | reverse complement strand
GAACGATTTTTTTCAATATATTTTCCCGACAAGCTCAGATAATTCACTTATAATCATTAAATTTGCATTTTCATTCACGATTTAAACCTAAACCAACTATAATAATGAAAAAATTTATTCTGACCCTTGGTATAGCACTACTTGCTGCAAGCATGCTGCAAGCGGCACAAGTGAGCGAAAACGCGGCACGCAACATTGCCGCTCAGTTTATGCAGGCTCGCGGTCTGGGAGCCATTTCTCCCTCGGTGCCCATTAAGGCACCCCGACAAGGCGATGTGGCAGCACAAGCAAACGCTGCCTACTATGTGTTTAACGCTCAGCCAGGCCACGGTTTCGTAGTGGTGAGCGGCGACGACCGCACTCAGCAGGTGCTGGGCTACAGCGACAAGGGTTATTTCGATCCCAACAACGTGCCTCCCGTCGTGCAAGAGTGGCTTGAGCAGTATGTGACCGAGATCGAGATGCTCGACGAGGGTCTCATCGAGGCTGGTGTCGAGTCCGCCATCCCCAGCAAGGCGAGCGACATCGTCCAACCCCTCACCAAGAGCCAGTGGGGACAGGATGCTCCCTTCTATTTCCAATGCCCCAAAATAGGGTCTAATTATTGCGTGACCGGTTGTACAGCCACGGCTATGGCACAAATCATGTATTACCACAAGTGGCCCCAGTCGACCACCAAAGCCATTCCGGCCTATACCACAAAGACCAGCAACATAAGCATGCCTCAACTGGGAACTACCCCATTCACCTGGAGTGCCATGCAGGATTACTATCCCAACACAGAGACCTCAACCACCAACTCGGCCAACGCCGCCGTTGCAAAACTGATGCTCTATTGTGGCCAGGCAGTGCAGATGGACTACGGAACAGACGCGTCGAGTGGCCATGACGGCAGCGAAGTCTTTGTTGACTATTTCGGTTACAGCACCAAGGCGCGCCAGCTTTATCGCTGTGATTACCGCTACACAGACTGGGTGAACTATATACTCTCGGAACTCAAAGCCAGGCGGCCTGTGATGTATGCGGGATTCAAGCACAAGGGTGGTCATGCCTATGTGTGCGACGGATATGACGGAAACGGTTATTATCACTTCAACTGGGGGTGGTATGGCAGCTACGACGGCTACTTCCTGCTGTCGGCGCTATATCCCCAAGGCGGTGGTACCGGTAGCATTCAGGGCAATAATGGTTACAACATGAATCAACGCATTTTCATCGGTCTTGAGCCCAACACGGTGTCGACAACCGAACTCAACTCGGTGACCGAGTGCTACGGCGTGAGTGTTGAAAAGGGCACCTACACCCGCTCCAGTTCGTCAGAACCTTTTGAGGTGACTCTGTCGGCTCACCACTATAACCATTCACCCGTCACAAGGACCTACGACCTGGGATGGGGTGTATATACTTCTGACGGATACACACGCAAGCAGTATTACCAGACGCTTGACAACAACCACACCTTTGCCCCGGAAGAATACATAAAAATGACTAAAACCATTAATTTCGGCAAAGACTTTGCCAACGGCACCTACTACCTGCGCCCCAACAGCCGCCAGAGTGGCAATGCCTCCTGGTTGCCATGCCACTACTCGGGCAGGAACTACATCAAGGCCGTTATTTCGGGCAACACTCTCACACTCACAGCAACTAAAACAGGTAACGTGAACGATGTCACCGCCTCGATCAAGTCCTACAGTGCCATCAAGAAGACCAATCGACCTCTTGAAGTCACTTTGAACGTAACGAATAACAGTTTTAATGGTGACATACCATTCTACCTGTGGGCCAACGATAATCTTGTAGGCGCCAACTCCCTGCAACTCCCACTTGGCTCAACCAGAACGGTGAGCATCAGTTTTACCCCTACCACAACAGGATCTCACTCGATTAAGGTTACAGCCGATGCAAATGGAAATAACGTATATTGCACGGGGCAGGTAACCGTGAGCAGTGGCAACACCCCTGCCGACCTGACAATCAATTATAGCGTGCCCAATGCAAACAGCAACCGTCAAGTCGTGGGCAACAGCATCACCTTTAACGGCCACTTGAAGAATAATCTGACGAGTGCTTACAACGACTATGTCATTCTCAAACTTTATAAACAAAAAGGCACCTCAAACAGTTATGGATTTTTGACTCAGGTCATGAAACCCGTTACTTTATCAGGCTCAGCGACCGTCACACACTACTTTGATTTTGACCGTCTGGAGCCAGCCAAGTACCTAGCCGTTTTCTATTACTATAACAACGACACTCAAACCAAGTCGACCAAAACCGTTGTCTATGAGATATTGGGAGGCGGCATCAAGGGTGACGTGAACAACGACGGCAAGGTGAATGTGACTGATGTCACCACCCTGGTCAACATGATACTGGGAGTGACCACGATGAATCAGGCCCGTGCCGACATCAATGGCAATGGTCAGGTGAACGTGAGCGACGTCACCGCGCTCATCAACATCATCCTCAGCATCAACTAAGATTTTCATTGATGCTTATTGATTATTCGAGTTCTTTTCATAAATTTGCAACAAAACTCTAAAACATCACATGATTATGAAAAAGATTTTCACCCTCATTGCCGCTCTTGCCTGCTTTGGCTCGGTATGGGCCCAGAAGGCCATCGACATCATGCCCGTCGACGAGATATTTGATGTCATCACCTATCGTTACATCACACTGGCCAACGAAGAGGCCGATGCAAAGGCCGCTATCGACAACTATGTGAAGCACTTCACCGCCTACGGCTACACGCACGAACTGGTGGGCGAAGGCTATGGCGGCCCCTGCTCTATCATCGATGGATTCTACAAAGACGGTGTTAATGACACCGACAAGTACGTCTTTGTTCCCGAACCATACTCATACGAGTCAAATGTGGTGGTCATCACCGCCTGCAACAATGGCGGAGAAGGCGACTTTGGTTACCTCAGTATCTCATTCGACATCTACAGCGAGGATATGGCACTAATCCTGACTGAGCAACTGACCAAAGGAGGGTTTGCACCTGAAGTAATAGAGGACACCATCATCATGCGCAAAGACAACAAGTGCGTGACCATCAATGAAAGCGAAAATGGTGATTTTGTTTCCTTCCTCTTCGAAATCAGTGAGTAACCATCCCGCTCAACAGAATCACAAAAACCTCCGCCATGCACTGACGGAGGTTTTTTATTTTATTGCACACCAAGAAGGGGGTTAACGGAATGAGGTGTCCATCTGCTTGCTGCCGGGCACCTCGAAGCGTGTGCCGGTAGCTTCATGGATGCGCCGACGCGCCTTCTTGCTCATGCCAGGCCGCTTGAGCACGGGACGGAAACCGCTCTTGTTACGCTTGTACTTCCCGTTCTCTTCCTGACGAACCACGCCATCGTTATACTTCACAATCATGTGATAGGCCATCTCGCGCCAACGCTTCACCATCTGCTCGCCCACCTCGTGGCCATAGTTGCCCAAATAGACATTGGCACTATCGCGGTCGGTTTTCAACAGTTCCAGCGCACGCTGCTCTACCTCTGGCTGACGGGCAAAGTAGCTGGCCTGCAACGAGTCGCGCACTTGCTGCAACTCGGGATAGAGCAAGTTCCATCGTGTGTAGACCATGTTACTCACCCAATTCTCGACCCAATAGGCATTCTCGTCGCTAAAGTGGAACGCGTCGGCTCCCGGCGTGTCGTAGCAGCGCGGCACACGGTTGGCACAGCAGTAAACCGGCGTGAATGCCACCATACCGCTGTCGTCGTTACCCCACCATATCACGCCGCCCACCTCGCGTGGCATGAAGCTGCGCAACTGGCACACATAAGTAAAGGCAGAGTGCGCAGTAGCCACCGGACGTTCGTTAAACATCGATGTACCTTCGTCGTCGTATCGCAAGGGTTGCGGGCGGAAGGGACTGTCGTAGAACCCCGCGCCCGGGTCATTGTCCATGGCAAGCGCCGTTCCCTCGAAGTGGTCGCGCATGCACTCTATCACATCGTTCACCGTGAGTTTCTTGTCGGGAATAATCCACATGGGCAGCGGTTCCACCTCGCTCATGGGCTTGATACCCTCGACATAAGGCAAATAGCGATCCATGCCGCTCTTCAAATGGCGATAGATGGCCCAAGCGCGTGTGTCGCCCAGACGGCGCCCACCAAATGTGGGCGGATTGTAGGCGTCGCAAAAACTGAAGTCCTCGTCCTTGCCCTTGAAAAAGCCCATCTTGCGTGCAAAGCTGATGCAGTTCTTCGACATCTTCACATTGGCTGTGTCGGTCAGGTCCACCTTGCGAATGCGGCTCTGATTAGAGTGTGCCAACACGGCATTGTCGGGCACACGCACAGCCATCCAAGCCACACCTTTGCGCCCCTTGCCACAGCCCACCAGTTCCAGCAGCCACGCCTCGTTGGGGTCGCACACGCTGAAACTCTCGCCTGTGCTGCAGTAGCCATATTTCTCTGCCAGGCTCGTCATCACCTCAATGGCCTCGCGGGCTGTCTTCGACCGCTGCAGTCCCAGGTCCATGAGGCTGCCATAGTCGATGATGCCATTGTTGTCGAGCAGTTCGTCGCGGCCCTCAAAAGTAGTCTCTCCTATGCTCACCTGCCACTCATTGATGTTGCCGGTTACCAAGTATGTGACCGGGGCTTCAGGTATCTGGCCGTGATAGACGCGTGTATCGCGGTCATAAATCTTGCGCATCGTGCCTGCAGGGTGAATGCCCGCCTCGTAGCGATACATTTTGTGAAATGCGCCCCACGAGTCGATGCAGTAGGTGCACATCACACTCCCATCAACAGTTGCATTCTTGCCTACGATGATGTTGGTGCAAGCCTCGCTTGGCAATGCTAGTGCCAGCGCGGCACAGCAAGTTGCTAAAATGATAGATACTCGTTTCATTATCACTACTTTTGGGCTGGAATGGCAAACTTATCACCGGTGCTCTCCACCAGTTTCTTCGCAATCTTCTTGGAGTAGCCCGGTCGGGTGGTCACGGGATGGAAGCCCGTCTTGCTCATCTTGTAGTGACCGTTCTCCTCTTCGCGCACAATGCCGTCGTTGAATTTCACAATCAGGTAGGTGGCCAGTTCCTTCCAGCGTGCCAGCATCTGCTCGGCCACCCCGTTACTATAATTGTTCAAGAACTTGAGCGCAGCACCACGGTCGTTCTTGAGCAATGCCAGTGCATGATTCTCAACGGCCTGTTGATTGGCGAAATAGCTCGTCTCGAGCGAGTCTCGCACCTGTTTAAGGCTGGGATAAAGCAGACTGTATCGAGGATACACCATATTACCCACCCAGTTCTCGACCCAGTAGGCATTGTCCATGCTGAAGGTCACGGCATCGGCACCCGGTGTGTTGTAACAGCGTGGCGGTGTAGTATTGCCACAGTAGATAGGTGTGTAGACGGCTACATCGCCATCATCGTTGGCCCACCAAAGCACACCGCCCACCTCACGGGGCAGCCAGCTGCGCAGTTGGCTGATCCACGTAAAGGCCGTCTGCATAGTGGCAACGGGGCGCTCGTTGAAGTAATCCTTGCCATCGACAGTGAACTTGAGCGGACTGGGGCGGAATGGCGATTCATAGATACCTTGTCCCATGTCATTGTCCATGGCCAGTGCTGTGCCCTCGTAGTGGTCGCGCAAGCACATCTGCACATCCTGCACACTCAGTTTGCGGTTAGGTATGATCCACAGCGGCATGCGCTCCACCTTGTCGAGCGGTTCCTTGCCCTCGACATAGGGCAGATAGCGGTCGAAACCATCGGCAAACTTGCGGTAGATGGTCCACACGCGTGCGTCGCAGTAACGGCGGCCGCCAAAGTCGGGTTCGTTGTAGGCATCATTGAAGCTGAAGTCTTCGTCCTTGCCCTTAAACCAGCCCTGACTGCGGGCATAGCTCACCACATTCTTAGAATAGAGCACATTTTGCTTATCCTTCATGTTAAACTTGCTGATGCGGCTTTGGTTGGCATGCACACAAATAGCCTCGTCGGGAACACGCAGTGCCACCCAAGACACTTTTTTGCTGCCGGGGCCACAGCCCACCATCTCCATGATCCACGCCTCGTTGGGGTCACAAATCGAGAAACTCTCGCCACTGCTGCAGTAGCCATACTGGTCGGCAAGAGTAGTCATCACCTGGATGGCCTCACGGGCCGTCTTTGAGCGTTGCAGCGCTATCGCCATCAGGCTCCCATAGTCTAAGATACCCGTAGTGTCGATCATTTCATGACGACCGCCAAAGGTGGTTTCGCCAATGCTCACCTGCCACTCGTTGATGTCGCCTATCACATTATAGGTTTCCTCGGCCTCGGCAATCTGGCCATGATACACACGGCTGTCACGATCAATCACATCACGCATGGAGCCTTTCCTGTGTTTAGCAGCTGCATAATGATACAACGGGTGGAATGTGCCATAGGAGTCGCAGTTGTAGGTTGTCATTACCGAACCGTCGGCACTCGCTTTCTTGCCCACAATGATGCTCGTACAAGCATCGCTTGACGACAGTCCCAAAACGGCTGCCGCCATCAATAACAATATTTTCTTCATGCTTTTGATATTATGTTTTGTTTCTTTTTTTTCTATTATATAATAATGTGCCCCACACAATTTACAAAGTTACTGCAAGTTGAGTGAAAATGCAAACAAGTTTGCATTTTTCCAAAGCGCAACATCATTTCGGCGAAGCCAATATAGCCCTTGACATCACAAAAACCATCATCTCGCAAGAGCCTTCATTGCCCTTCAACCACCCAAATTCATACTGCAATCGACCAACGGGCAGATTTCACCGACCAATCTCAATAAAAAACATTAAACATTTCATCTTTTTTCACGTCAAAATGGCAAAGAAATCAATAATTAACGCTATTTTTGCATAACAATTAAAATTTTACAGCTATGAAGACTTTAACACGCAATTCATTCCTGGGTGCAATGATGGCAACAGCACTTTTGATGTCGGTTGCCACAATGGCACAAAACAAGGTGACGGGTGGACGCCGCCCTGCCGGCACCACCACACAAACGACCAACTCTGCCAGCACGGTGAGTTCGCAGGCCAAGGCCACAAACTCTAATGTTACGGCCAAAGCCACTCCGTCGACTCGCACAACCGCTGTCAGCTCCAATAGCAGTCAGAGCAAAGTGAGTAACACTGCGACCACTACCACGAGTCGCAACGACAACAAAACCACTAGCTCAACCAGCAGCGGATCGGGTACCGCCTCAGGACGCCGTCCTGCCGGCACTACCAGCGCAGCCAGCACCAGCGGCAGCGTGACTCGCAGCAGCGGAGCAACGCACTGGCCCTCGAGCAACAGCGTGACCGTGCCTAGCACTTCATCGTCGAGCACCAACAGAGCTACGAGTAGCACAAGCGGTAATCGCACGAACATTGGAACTAGCTCCTCGACCGTGTCAAGTGGCAGTAGCACCAAGTCTGGTTCAGGTACAGTGAGCGGTGGACGACGCCCCACTTCGGAATCGACCGTCGCAGGCAATATCTCGAAAGACAACAGTGCTATCTCGAGCAGCGCAAGACCTAACGAAGGTGTAGGAATCGACTCGCGCCTGAACAATAACGCCGGCAACAACACAGCTAACGCCGGTAACATCAGCGCCAACAGTGGTATTATCCGTGGAGGTAGCACCAACATAGGTGGCGGACGCCGTCCTGGTGTGGACAACAGCAATCACAACGCTGCCAGCTCACACTACGAACTGACCAACCACCGCAACTACAGCACCTATAACAACAACTACCGCCACAACGACTGGAGCCGTCCTCTGCCTCCTCCCGTAAGGCAGTACCGTCCCGCAGTCCGAATCATCACCAGGCCTGTGATGCCCACCGGGTTCGTGATCTACAACCGAGCCCCCCGCATCAACACCATTCTCGGACTCTCGTTCGGTAGCTACTACAACTCTTCGCTCAACTATCTCTTCACAATGGGATATGACATCGATGGTTACAACAGAGATGTTATCTATCTGAGAGATGTTCCTATGCTGAGATTCACTTGGGCCGATGTGATGCTGAGCTACGACACCTATGGTCGACTCTACAATGCGCAGTTTGCTCACTCTACGAGCTATCGTGACCGCAGCCGCTTCAACCGTCTCTATCACGATCT
>JAEEVB010000105.1 GCA_016287065.1 Muribaculaceae bacterium | reverse complement strand
GCCGACCTGAAACAGCAGTACAAGAACATTGACTGGGAAGTGCTGAATGTGAAGAACGTAGACAAGATTTGCGTGTTCCAGCCTAAATCTATTGCCAAAGTAGATGAGATGCTGAAGAGCTTGAAAGACGAGGAAATCAAGGATTACTTGAAATTCAAATATATAGATGCTGCCTCTAATTTCTTGAGCGATGACTTTGTGCAGGCAAACTTTGACATGTATAGCAAAGCAATGTCGGGCAAGCAGGAGATGCAACCTCGTTGGAAACGTGCACTCAACGTGCCTAATACTATGCTTGGTGAGGCTGTGGGTCAACTCTATGTGGAAAAATATTTCCCTGCAGACTCAAAGAAGAAGATGCAGAAACTGGTCGACAACTTGAAGGTGGCTCTTGGCGAGCGCATCTCGGGACTGACATGGATGAGTCCCAAGACAAAAGTGAATGCGCTGGTGAAACTGAACAGTTTTACGGTGAAGATTGGCTATCCCGACAAGTGGCGTGACTACAGCGATGTGACCATTGACAAGAACAAGCCATATTGGGAGAATGTGAAGGGCTTGCTGCAGTTCAGTGCCGAATATGAACTGTCACAACTGGGCAAGCCGGTTGATAAGGATCGCTGGTTTATGACACCGCAGACGGTGAATGCCTACTATGAGCCATCGAGCAATGAGATTTGCTTCCCTGCTGCCATTCTTCAGGCTCCTTACTTTGATCCCAAGGCCGATGATGCAAGCAACTATGGCGCCATAGGTGTAGTGATTGGCCACGAGATGACACACGGATTTGACGATCAGGGCCGCAACTTCGACCACGAAGGAAACATGGTGGACTGGTGGACCAAGGAAGATGCCGACAAGTTTAAGGCGCTTGCCGAGAAACTGGGCGCACAATACAGTGCCGAGATTGTGGCTGATGACGTACACGCCAATGGCAACTTTACAATGGGCGAGAATATAGCTGACCACGGTGGTCTGCGTGTGGCCTACAGCGCCTTCAAGAAGACCGACCAAGGTAAGGGAAACGAACTGATTGACGGCTTCACGCCCGACCAGCGTTTCTGCCTGAGCTATGCAAACGTTTGGGCAGCCAATATTACAAAAGAAGAGATACTGCGACGCACCAAAGTCGATCCCCACTCGTTGGGTGTGAATCGTGTGAATGTTGCGTTGCGCAACATGGAGTGGTTCTTCAATGCTTTCGACATCAAAGAGGGAGACAAGATGTATAGAACTCCTGCCGAACGCGTGGCGATTTGGTGAAAAAGATTTAAATATCGCAATATTTTTGGCCGCCGATAAAATTCGGCGGCTATTTTTTTCGTTAATTGCATTAAAAACCTTATTTTTGTAGATTAAATACAGATATAAGACGAAAATTAATAATAAATAAAATTTAAATATATGAAATTCAACATTCAAAGTAAGTTGTTGCTCACTCATTTGTCGGCAGTGAGCAAAGTTGTGAACTCGAAGAACAAACTCACAATCCTTGACAATTTCCTGTTTAATCTTGAAGGAAACAAACTCGTCATTACAGGTAGCGATCAGGAGAATACGCTCACTACCTACGTTCAGGTAGAAGAGGCTGAGGGCTCTGGCAAATTTGCTGCCAATGTGAAGAATCTGCTCGACATGCTCAGGACATTGCCCGATTTGGCCTTGACTTTTGACATCAATGACAATAATCTCGAAGTGAACATTCAGTATCAGAATGGCCGTTTCAACTTTGTGGCCATTAATGGAAATGAATTCCCTTCGAAGGCTGTGACCGATGAGGAACCCAAAAAGTTCAAACTGCCTATCAACAAGGTTGTGGAAGGCATTCAGCACACAATCTTTGCAGTGGGTGTAGATGATATGCGCCCTGTGATGATGGGTATTTTCTGGGATATCAAGCCCGAGGAGATTGTGTTTGTTGCATCTGACACTCATAAGCTGGTTCGCTATCGCAAGCTGAATGTGAATACGGGTCTGGAACATTCGTTTATCCTTCCCACTAAGCCTGCATCTATTTTGAGCAGCATTCTTGAAAAAGCAGAAGGCGAGATTGAGATTACCGTTGACAGCAAGAGTGCAACGTTTGAAACAGCTGAGTATTCGCTCACCTGTCGCTTCGTGAACGGACGTTATCCCAACTACAATTCTGTGATTCCTACGAACAATCCTTATAATGTGACCGTTGACCGCCTGTCGTTGCTCAACGCCTTGCGTCGTGTGTCGGTGTCGACCAGTTCGAGTGGCCTTGTAAAGCTGGAACTGAAAGAGAACGAGATATTCCTGTCGACCCAGGATGTTGACTACTCGACGTCGGCAGAGGAGAAGATTCAGTGCGACTACAATGGCGAAGAGATGGCCATTGGCTTCAATGACGAGAACATCATTGATGTGCTGAATAACATTAACTCTGAAACCGCTGTTATTAAACTGATGGATGCATCGAAGGCCGGTATCTTTGTGCCCGCCGAGCAAGAGGATGACGAGGAACTGCTCGTCCTGCTCATGCCCATGATGCTCTAATCAATCGTAAATAAGAGAAGCAGATGGAACTGAAGCTGAAGAATCCCATCATATTCTTTGACCTTGAAACAACGGGAATTGATATTATGCACGACAGGATTGTAGAACTGTCGCTCATTAAGGTCTATCCCAATGGAACCGAGGAGGTGAAGAGTCGTCGGCTGAATCCCGAAAGGCCTATTCCTGCCGAGGCTACAGCGGTGCATGGCATCACAGATGAGGATGTGAAGGATGCGCCCACGTTCAAGCAGGTGGCAAAGGACCTGGCCCGCATTTTTGAGGGCTGCGATGTGGCTGGTTTCAACAGCAACCGGTTCGACATTCCATTGCTTGAAGAGGAGTTCTTGCGTGCTGGGGTGGATTTTGACTTCAGCAAGCGTCAGTTCATAGATGTGCAGACGATATTCCACAAGATGGAACAGCGCACGTTGATTGCTGCCTATAAGTTCTATTGCGGGAAAGACCTTACCGATGCACACTCGGCTGAGGCCGACACACGAGCCACCTATGAAGTGCTGAAAGCCCAACTCGACCGTTATCCTAACCTGGAGAATGACGTGACATTTCTCTCTGAGTTCTCAACACATAACAAGAATGTGGATCTTGCTGGCCGCATGATATATAACGAGAACAAGGTTGAAGTGTTCAACTTCGGCAAACATAAGGGAAAACCGGTAGAAGAAGTGCTGAAGAAAGAACCAAGTTATTATGGTTGGATGATGCAGGGCGATTTCCCGTTAAATACCAAGAAAGTGCTTACTCGAATCAAGCTGCGCATGAAATAAACGAAGAAAAAGATGATAGCCGGAAAGAAAATCATATTAGGGATCACTGGCGGTATTGCCGCTTATAAAGCTGCATCACTGGTGCGATTGCTAGTGAAAGGCGGTGCCGAGGTGCAGGTGATTATGACCCCGAATGCCAAGGAGTTCATAGCTCCGCTCACACTGTCGACGTTGAGTGGCAAACCTGTGATTAGCGAGTTTTTTACTGCCAACACGGGTCAGTGGAACAGCCATGTGGACCTGGGCTTGTGGGCCGATGCCATGGTGATTGCACCCGCAACCGCCTCGACGATAGGCAAGATGGCAAATGGTGTGGCCGACAACATGCTGGTTACCACCTATCTGTCGGCAAAAGCCCCCGTGTTTGTTGCTCCGGCTATGGATCTTGACATGTTCAAGCACCCCACCACCAAGCGTAATCTTGACCTGTTGCGCAGTTACGGAAATCACATCATTGAGCCTGCAGCAGGTGAGCTTGCTAGTCATCTGATTGGTAAGGGCCGTATGGAAGAGCCCGAAAACATCTATAAGGTGCTCGACGCTTTCTTTGACCAGCAGCTTGACCTGCAAGGGAAGAAAGTGCTTATCACCGCTGGTCCCACTTATGAGAAAATCGACCCTGTGCGATTCATAGGCAACTTCTCGTCGGGCAAGCAGGGCTTTGCTCTGGCTCACGAGTGTGCCGAGCGAGGAGCTGAAGTGACGCTTGTGACGGGACCGGTCAGTTTGAGTATCAGTCATCCAAGAGTGCAACGCATAGATGTGATGAGTGCAGATGAGATGCACGATGCCGTTGTGGCTCGCTTTGCTGAGCATGATGTTGCCATTATGTGTGCGGCTGTGGCCGACTATAAGGTGGAGCATATCTTGGACCACAAGATTAAGCGCGAAAAAGGTGATGCACCGGTATTGACGCTGGTAAAGAATCCTGACATCGCTAAGGCGGTGGGTGCCATGAAGCGTCCTGATCAGGTGCTTGTAGGGTTTGCGCTTGAAACCGACAACGAAGAAGCCCATGCACAGGAGAAACTGGCGAAAAAGAACCTGGATTTCATTGTGCTAAACTCATTGAAAGATGAGGGTGCCGGTTTCCAGCACAGTACCAACAAGGTGAAAATCATTGAAAGCGATGGCAGCGAAACCGTGTATCCATGCAAGGACAAGAGAATGGTAGCCAAAGACATCGTGGATGTGCTGAAATCCAAATATCTGAAATGATGAAAAACTTAAAATATATAATTGCAATCATCGGAGTATGTCTGTTGTGGTACAGTGAGCCCCTACAGGCCGAAGAGTTGAATTGCGAAGTAGAAATCAATGCCTCGAAGGTGTCGAACGCCAACAAGGAGATATTCAAGACCTTGCAAGAGGCTATTGCCGAATATATGAACACCACGAAGTGGACAGATGCACAGTTTGGCACAAACGAGCGCATTGAGTGCAAGTTGTTCTTCACAATTAGCGAATATAACGACGGCACTGGCCAGATGAAGGGTGACCTGCAGATTCAGTCGAAGCGTCCCGTGTATAACAGTTCCTATACTACCACGATTATTAATTTCAAGGACTCGAAAATTGATTTCACCTATCAAGAGAATGAGCCGCTGGTGTTCTCGGAGGTTGACATGCAAAGTAACCTGACGGCAATCCTCAACTACTATGCTTTCATGATTATCGCAATGGATTTTGACACATTCTCTTTCAAAGGTGGTGACCCTTATTATGAGAAAGCTGCCAATGTGGTGCGCATGGCTCAAAGCACCGGCGAGAGCGGCTGGAAAGCATTTGAAGATACCAAGAACCGCAGTGCGGTGCTCAGTGCCTATACCGACAAGGCAACCGAAGGCATCAGGCAGATACTCTATGATTATCATCGCCTAGGCCTTGACCAAATGGTGCTGAGTGTGGACAAGGGCCGCGCTACTGTGACAAAGTGTCTTGACATTCTCAAGAAGATTCACGACGATACACCTATGTCGGTGTGTCTGTCGATGTTCAAGGATGCCAAACTTGATGAACTCGTGAACATCTACTCGAAGGCTAATATGACCGAAAAGCAGTCGGTCTATGAAACCCTTTATCCCATCTATCCCACCGAGGGGCAACGATTAGACAAGATCAAACAAGAAGATACGGGCAATTAACAATCAGTAATGCTAAGAACCCTCTATATATCGAATTATGCTCTTATTGACGAACTTGAGATAGAGTTCGGAGAGGGACTGTCGATAATAACGGGTGAGACGGGTGCCGGTAAGTCGATTATATTAGGTGCCTTGTCGCTTATATTGGGCGACCGTGCCGATGTGAAATCAATCAGGCATGCCGAGAAGAAAACTGTGGTCGAGGCATCGTTCGACATCACTCAAAATGATTTGAAGTCGTTCTTTGAACAGAATGATATAGACTATGATGAGCATTGCATCATCAGAAGAGAGATAACACCTGCAGGGCGTTCAAGGGCATTTGTTAACGACACTCCGGTGAATGTTTCGGTCCTGAAAGACCTTGCCGTGCGATTGGTCGACATCCACTCGCAGCACAGCAATATGCTGCTGGCCGATGCGGCTTTTCAGCTCTATGTGCTTGATGTGATTGGTCAAAATGAATCATTACTGTCAAGCTATAGTAAAGAGTATGCAACGTATAAAACACTTCAACGTCAACTCCGTCAATTGAAAGATGATTTTGAAAAGAGTAGGGCGGAAGAAGACTACATTCGTTTCCAGTTAAGTCAACTCCAAGAGATGAATCTCAAAGAGAATGAGGACGCCGAACTGGAAATGCAACAGAACAAGCTGAGCAACGTGGCCTCCTTGAAAGAGTCGGTGGGTGTGAGCGAACAGCTGTTGAATAGTGCTGACGGTTCGGTGCTGGACCAGTTGCGTGAGGTGCTTCAGCGCCTTGAAGGATGTGAAGAGAAGTTGCCTGAATTGAAGGAACTTGTAGCTCGTGTCAGAGCAGCCTCTATCGACCTCAAGGATGTGTCGCAGTCGCTCTTCGCAATCGATGAAGACCTTGTTGATGATCCTCAGCAATTAGAGTTGGTGGAGTCAAGACTGAACGACCTGTTTGCACTTGAACGCAAGCACCATGTGACAACGGTGAACGAGTTGCTTGAGATTCAGCGTAGCTATGCTGATGCAATACAAAAGATTGATGGCAGTGACGAAGAGATAAGTTTGCTGGAACAGCGGCTTGCCGAACAGCAACAGGAAGTTCAGCGTCTGGCCTGTGAACTGTCGACGTCAAGAAAGAAGGCTGCGAACCAGTTTATCGGGCAATTGTTGCCACTAGCCCAGACACTGGGCATGAACAACCTGCAATTTAACATCAGTTTTAGCGACTGCGGGTTTGGCGAAAAGGGAAGCGATAGCGTGGAATTCTCTTTCGCCTTCAACAAGAATCAGGCTCTTATGCCAGTGAAAACCACGGCATCGGGTGGCGAGATATCGCGACTTATGCTGTGCGTGAAGTCGGTGTTGGCGCACAATGTGAAACTGCCTACACTCATTTTTGATGAAGTGGATACGGGCGTCTCTGGCGATATGGCAAGCCGCGTGGGCTGTATGATGGGTGAGATGTCGGACCACCTTCAGGTGATATCGATTACCCATCTGCCTCAGGTGGCAGCCTATGCCCACACGCACTTCAAGGTATATAAGACCGATGAGGTCGATTCGACCGTGACTCATGTTGACCTGCTCGATGAAGCCTCTCACGTGCAGGAAGTGGCAAGAATGCTAAGCGGTAAGGACGTGAACCTTGCAGCTATTGAAAATGCAAAATCATTAATCAGTCAGGCAAATGTTAGATAAATCACAATATATTTTTGGCATACGTGCCGTTATTGAGGCGATAGAAGCCGGCAAGCAAGTCGACAAACTGCTTGTGAAACGCGACTTGAGCAGTGATCAGATGAAGGAACTGCAAGAGGTGGTGCGCTTGCATGGCGTGCCCATGCAGCGTGTGCCCGTGGAGCGCATCAATCGCGTCACACGTGCCAATCATCAAGGTGTTCTTGCCATGATGGCTGCCGTTACTTATTATAAACTGGAAGATGTTGTGCCCATGATCTATGACGATGGCATGAACCCCTTCATTGTGGTGCTTGATGGCGTGACTGATGTACGCAACTTTGGCGCGATAGCTCGTACATGCGAGTGTGCCGGAGTGAATGCCCTCGTGATACCAGAACGTAATAGCGTGACGGTGAATGCTGATGCGGTAAAGACATCGGCAGGTGCACTGAATCACTTGCCCGTGTGCCGTGAGCACAATCTTGTGACTGCCGTGAAGTACCTACGTGACTGCGGTTTCAGGATTGTAGGTGCCACCGAGAAAGGTTCAATCAACTATACTCAGGCCGATTTCACCTCTCCTGTTGCACTGGTGATGGGCGGTGAAGACAAAGGTATTTCGACCGATGTGCTGAAACTGTGTGACACGTTGGTTGCCATACCCGAATATGGTAATATACATTCACTGAACGTGTCGGTGGCTGCTGGTATCCTCATGTATGAAGTGGTGCGGCAACGCCTGAACGACGGACAGACTGCAAATTCACATAATTGACAATATATAAATCTAGATACAATGATAAATCGTGTTTTAATAAGAATCAAAGTTGTTCAACTCGTTTACTCCTATATGCTTAGTTGTGAGTCGAACGACACGGCAGATGCCAAGAGAAAGTCGAATCCGATGACTGCGGCCAAGAAAGAGTTGAAACAAAGCTTCGACAAGTCGCTGGAACTGTATTATTCATTGTTTAAACTCATTATAGATTTGACCGATCTGCAGGCGTTGCGCCTTGATGAGGCCAAGCACAAGTTCTTGCCCACTGAGGAAGACTTGAATCCCAATACTCGCTTTATCGACAACTGGCTGGTCGAGGAGTTGAGGAATTGTGAAGACTTGCAAGCCTATATCAACGAGCATAACCTGACGTGGCGTGA
>JAEEVB010000104.1 GCA_016287065.1 Muribaculaceae bacterium | reverse complement strand
AGCCGGATAGTCGGCATCGGAGAAATAGGAGACTTGAATGCCCTTATCGACCACAAAGTCGTGTTCACGCTTTGCCTTCTCTATGCACTCGTTTCGATAACTGTTGTCGAGTATGCGGTTGTTTCGGCCAATGAGTTGCTTGAGTTGTGCCTCGGGCATCTCAAAGAAAGCTTGCTCGGAAGGAACCACTTCGAGAATTTTGCGTGCCAGGTCATAGCCCATGCCACGGATGGACGCAAATGCGATGCGATATGTGAGCAGATCGAGATTCATCAAAGATACTTCTTAAAAATCTCTCGGAACTTGTCACCACGACTCAACCTGCCATTCTCGATGGCAATGACGCTCACAATTGCCTGAAGTGATAATGCGCCAGTGGCCTTGTCATATAAGTCCTGGTGGAACACAAAACGCACCCCCTGCATTTCAAGCCAAAGCTTGCTCACCACGGTCTCGCCACTACACATCGGGCGCTTGTAGTCGGCCTCGATGCGGTTAAGCATGGGAATGATACCGTCGTCACGCATCTGCTTGAATGAATACCCCACCTTTTCGCAAAAGCAATGGCGGGTGTACTCGAGATAATGCAGATAGATGGCATTGTTGACAACACCTTCAGAATCAAGTTCGTAATCACGAACAGGTATTTCTAATTCGTAGATATATTTGTTCATATCTTATTTTTTGAATCTCAAAGTTACAACAAATTTTGATAATTTAGATGTGTTTTGTAATTTTGAAGTCTAAAACCAATATTTTTTTGAAATGAAAAAGTTATTTGTTACCTCTTTGCTCCTCTTTTCAGTCATTGGTGCTCTGGCATGCCCCTCGGCAATCGTCTCGGGGAAATTGACAGCCAATGGGCGACCCCTGCTCTGGAAAAACCGTGATACAGGCGACCAGAACAATCGTGTGGAACGTAAAATAGCCACTAAGGGAAAATATGAGTTCATTGCAGTGTTTGATTCGCGTGACTATAAGGACTCGGCGGCCTGGCTGGGCTTTAATGAGAAAGGGTTTGCTATCATGAACACGGCTTCCTATAACTTGAACAACGATAATGTGAAAGAGAAGGATATGGACAAGGAAGGTGTGGTGATGAAAAAAGCACTTGAGGAATGCGTGACGGTAGATGACTTTGAGGCACTGCTCAAGAAACTGAAAAAGCCACTGGGCGTAGAAGCTAACTTTGGCGTGATTGATGCACAGGGCAATGGCGCTTACTTTGAAACCGGTAACTATACTTATCTGAAATATGACCTGAAGGATGCTCCCGATGGCATTCTCACCCGTACCAACTACTCTTATAGCGGCAGAACAGATGAAGGCTACGGCTATATTCGCGAGAAAAATGAGCGACACCTGCTTGCCAAGCACATCACAGCACGAGACTTTACTCCGGCCGTTTTCACTGAAGAACTCTCACGCACTTTCTATCATAGCAAGCTTGACAAGGACTTCACTTATAGTGGCGAGAAGTGGATTGTAGACCAGGACTTCATTCCGCGGCGAATCTCTACTGCCACAATGGTTATTGAAGGTGTGTTGCCAGGTGAAGATCCAACACTCACCACCATGTGGATTGGACTCGGCTATGTGCCATGTAGTGAGATCAGGCCTGTTTGGTTAGGGGAGGGCGGACTGCCTGCAGAACTCACGGGCAGTGGTCCTAAACGTCACTCGAAATTGAGCGATGAGACGCAAAAACGTAAAGAAGAGATTTTTTCCATTCGTCGAGGCAACGGCGAGCACTATATTAACCTGTCTAAACTTTATAACGTGGAAGGCACGGGCTATTGCCAGATTCTCATTCCCAAGAACATGGAGACTTATCGCAAAGGGTATGAGGAATTGGCCCGCCGCCGAGAGGCGTTAAAACAAAAAAACATCAGATAAATGAGTCTTTTTTCGTCGGGAGTCGCAACCATTGGGTTGCTGATTGTCTCAAATGTGCTGATGACCTTCGCTTGGTATGGTCATCTTAAACTGCAAAACATGGGTATCTCCACGCATTGGCCACTGATTGTGGTGATTCTGTTCTCGTGGGGTATAGCCTTTTTCGAATATCTATTTATGGTTCCTGCTAACCGCATTGGCTACATCGAGAATGGAGGCACGTTCTCGCTCATTCAACTCAAGGTTGTGCAAGAGGTGATTTCGCTCTCGGTGTTTACCATTTTTGTAATCGTGTTCTTTAAAGGAGAGGCTTTGCATTGGAATCATTTTGTGGCGTTCGGGTTACTGATTGCTGCGGTATTCTTCGCTTTTCTCAATTCAAAATAAGCCGAAACTCAGCTTTTTTTATTAATTTTGCATAAAACATCAATAATAATAAATCATCATGAAAAAGATAATGTTAGTGTTCGGAACCCGGCCAGAAGCCATCAAAATGGCTCCGCTGGTCAAGGAGTTTCAGAAACACCCTTCAGAAGTAGAGACTATTGTGTGTGTTACCGGTCAGCATCGTGAAATGCTTGACCAGGTGCTCGATATATTCGACATCACTCCTGACTATGACTTGAACATCATGAAAGCTGGGCAAGACCTGTATGATGTAACCACGCGAGTGCTCGTTGGCATGCGTGATATCCTGACACAGGTCAGTCCTGATGTGGTGCTGGTGCATGGCGATACCACAACCAGCACTGCTACGGCTCTAGCTGCTTTCTATCAGCAGATTCCGGTGGGACATGTTGAGGCCGGTTTGCGCACGCATAACATTTATAGTCCCTGGCCCGAGGAAATGAACCGTCAGATTACAGGACGGATTGCTACATTCCATTTTGCGCCCACACCTTTGAGCCGTCAGAACCTGCTCGACGAGGGGACACCTGATGCTAACATCACTGTGACGGGTAACACTGTGATTGATGCTTTGCACATGGTGATTAACAAGATAAAGAGTAGTGATGAACTGGGCGCGACTTTGCACAACAAACTGAAAAATGACGGCTATGATATAGACCGCTTGAGCAATGGCGACCGTCGACTTGTGTTAATCACAGGACACAGGCGTGAGAACTTTGGCGAAGGCTTCCTGAACATATGCAATGCCATCAAGACCTTGAAAGAAAAGTATAGCGATGTGGACTTTGTCTATCCTATGCACCTCAATCCAAACGTGCGTCGGCCCATTCACCAGATTTTTGGTGCTGATCTGAGCAATTTAGGCAATATGTTCTTCATTGAACCGCTCGAATACTTGAGCTTTGTTTATCTTATGGAGAAATCGTACATTGTACTTACCGATAGCGGTGGTATTCAGGAAGAAGCCCCTGGCATTGGCAAGCCTGTGCTTGTGATGCGCGATACCACCGAACGACCTGAAGCCCTTGAGGCTGGCACTGTGCTGCTTGTAGGCACCGACTACAATAAGATTGTGGACAACGTGTCGAATTTGCTTGACAATGAGTCTGATTACCAGCGCATGAGCAAGGCTAATAATCCCTATGGAGATGGCTTGGCTTGTGGGCGCATTGTCAATAAATTGATTAACTAGATTAATTCTGAAATTATGAAAAAGAAAATATTAGTAACAGGCGGAACCGGCTTCATCGGTTCACACACCACGGTAGAATTGCAAAATGCAGGATTTGATGTGGTGATTATCGACAACTTATCGAATAGCAACATTGAGGTCCTGGATGGTATCGAGAATATTACCGGTATCAGGCCCGTGTTTGTTGAAGGTGATTGCACCAATATCGACACGTTGCATAAACTATTTCAAGACAATCCCGGCATTAACGGTATTATCAACTTTGCAGCAAGCAAGGCTGTGAACGAGTCGGTGCAGAAACCTATCATGTACTATCGCAACAACCTCAACATTCTGCTCAACTTGCTCGAGTTAATGCCCGTCTATGGCGTGAAAGGATTTGTTTTCTCGTCGTCATGCACCGTCTATGGTGAACCTGATGTGAATCCCATTACTGAGGCAGCACCCACCAAGAAGGCCACATCGCCTTATGGCGCAACCAAACAGATTTGCGAGGACATTATTGCCGACTTCATCAAGTCGGGGGCACCGATCAAGGCCATCCTGCTTCGATACTTCAACCCGATTGGAGCACACCCGAGTGCCGAGATTGGTGAGTTGCCCAATGGTGTGCCTCAGAATCTCGTACCATACCTGACACAAACTGCCATAGGTGTGCGTCCCGTGTTGAGTGTGTTCGGTAATGACTACAATACCCCTGATGGCTATTGCATTCGTGACTTTATCAATGTGGTTGATCTTGCTAAAGCTCATGTCAAGGCACTGGAACGCATGCTAGATGACAAGTCGGACGAATCACTTGAAATCTTCAATATCGGTACTGGCAACGGCCTGTCGGTGATGCAGCTTATTAATGCGTTTGAGCGTGCTACAGGCGTTCCTGTACCGCACAAGGTTGTGGGCAGACGCGAAGGTGACATTGAACAGATATGGGCTGACCCGACTCGTGCCAACGAAGTTCTGGGATGGAAAGCCGAAGCAACTATTGAAGACACCATGCTCAGTGCTTGGAAGTGGCAACAACGCTTGCGCGAAAAAGGCATTATGTGATTATTCACTTATGACTCTTGGCTGAAGATTTGCACATAGAGCCCAACCTGAAAGCGAAAACGACCCAAGGGCTGCTTTGGGGTGGAGTGGGCAACGGATTAATCCAGTTGCTCAATCTCATTTTTGGCATATTCCTGGCTCGCTTGCTCACTCCTCACGATTATGGCATGGTGGGATATCTCACCATCTTCAGCGTTTTGGGCAGCTCCATACAGGAATGTGGTTTCACCAATGCCCTTGTCAATCAGAAGAGCATCAGTCACGACGACTACAATGCCGCTTTTTGGTTCTCTATTTTCTTAGGTATCTCTTGTTACCTTATCCTGTTCTTTACTGCACCGCTTATAGCCGATTTCTATCATGAGCCACGACTGGTGCCACTGTCACGCTTTCTTTTCTTGAGTTTTGTCATTTCGAGCACAGTGACTGCTCACAATGGTTTTATGATGAAAAAACTCATGGTGAAGCAGAAGACACTCTCACAGGTCATAGGCCTTATTGTGTCAGGGACTATAGGCGTGATACTTGCGTTTAATGGATTTGCCTATTGGGGTATAGCCACTCAAACAGTTTCTTACGTTCTGTTCTATGCGATTTCCATGTGGTGTTTCTCACCCTGGCGGCCTTCGTTCCACTTCAATTTCAAACCGCTGAAAAAGATGATTGGTTTCAGTTCCAAGGTACTGATCACAAACATCTTTATCCATGTCAACAATAACATCTTCACTGTGCTTTTGGGGCGACTTTATACCTCTCGCGATGTAGGAAACTACACACAGGCTGCCAAATGGAACCAGATGGGATATTCACTCATTGGTAACATGATTCAAGGTGTTGCGCAACCAGTGCTGAAAGAAGTGGAAGATGACCAGGAACGTCAACGCCGGGTGTTTCGCAAGATATTGCGTTTCACCGCCTTTGTGAGCTTTCCAGCGATGCTTACGTTGGCTTTGGTCGCTAAAGAATTCATTACTATTGCCATCACCGATAAGTGGCTTACCAGTGCCCTCATTATGCAGATCCTGTGCATTTGGGGCGCATTCTTCCCAATAGGAACCCTATATACCAATATGATTCTCAGTAAAGGCAAGTCGGGAGTGTATATGTATGGCACCATACTGTTGGGTTTGGTTCAATTAGCAGTACTTATAGCAACAGCTCGTTATGGCATCACTGTCATGATTGTTGCATTTGTGATTGTGAATGTGCTATGGTTGCTTGTGTGGCAATATTTTGTGCAGCGATATCTTGGACTCTCGTTGTGGCAGGCATTACTCGATGTAGTTCCATTTGCTCTAGTTGCCCTTGGCTCGGTTGTGGCGACACATTTCATCACCCAGTTTATCTCCAACATTTATGTACTGCTTGTCGTGCGCCTACTTTTGTCGGCCTTAATCTATCTGTGCATCATGAAACTGCTTAATGCTCAAATTCTCAACGAGGCCATCGACTATCTGTTCAAAAAACGCAAGAAACCCAATAATGCATCATGATTATGGACTTGGCACCAATTGTACTTTTTACATATAACAGGTTAGCCCACACACGCAATCTTATTGAATCGCTTCTTAAGAATCAGGAAGCGGCGAATAGTCATCTTCACATCTTTTGTGATGGGCCCAAGGATGATAATGATGTGTCGACCGTTCAAGCGGTGCGAGAGTATGTGCATAGTATTCATGGGTTTGCTCAGGTTGAGATTGTTGAGAGCGAGATTAATCAGGGTTTAGCTAATTCAGTAATAAAAGGGGTAACAGAAGTTGTGAACCGATATGGACGTGTAATTGTACTTGAAGACGACTTGGTGGTGGCCCCATACTTCCTGAAGTTCATGAATGAGGCGCTTAATCTGTATGCCGACGAACACCGTGTGGGGCACATTCAGGCATGTGATTTCACTCAAGATACCTCTTTACCGCCCACATTTCTTATTAAGTGGACGGGGAGTTGGGGCTGGGCCACATGGCAGCGAGCATGGAAGCTTTTTAATCCCGATGGGGCACATCTGCTCCAGCAACTAGAGGACAAAGGGCTTACACGCACCTTCGATTTCAATGGTAACTATCCATTCACGCGAATGCTCCGACGCCAGATAGCCGGGCAAAACAATTCATGGGCCATCAGATGGAACGCCACTTTGTTCTTGAATGACATTCTCTCACTTAACGTGGGCCGTTCACTAGTCAATAACAATGGATTCGACGGAACCGGCACAAACTGTGGTGGGGGAGACCTCTACCAGTCCAATATGTGGCTCAAGCCATTACCTGTAGTCAAGATTCAACCCATTGAGGAAAATATAGAGGCACGCAAAATATTTGCCCGTTACTATCATCGCACCAATGGATTTTGGGCAAAAGTTTTCAGACGATTAAAAAGAACGCTGAAAGGCGATTTTGGGAAATGATGTGAAAATCAAATAAATAGGTGGTTGCTTAGCTCGATTATATAAAGTGCAAGCAAAAAAAACAAATGTTGAAAATTTTTTTTTGAAAAATATATAATAAAATGGACAAGACTGCGTTATTTAATTGAAAACATTTTAAAACCAGTCTGCCTATGCAAAAAACCTCTACTCAAGAAAATTGTGAAATTAAAGAAAACGTAATGACCGAAAAGGGGCCCAAACAAAGCACTATCGACTTCCTGAAGCAATTTGCTAGAGTCTATACATGTGTTGCTATTTTGCCCACGGGTTTAGAAACTATCATTCCAAATTAAAAACCGCTTTTCTGAGATTTCACGTCATTCATCCCGAATGAAAATAAATTAAAGGTGTGGTTCCACTCAGGAGCCACACCTTCATTATTTCATCACTGCACTATGTGCAAAATGATTAGTTGATACCAAGAATTATGTTGATGATGAGGGTCACGTCGAGCACGTTTACAGCATCATCGCCGTTCACATTGGCGTTGTTGTAGTTGAACGGATTGGGATTCTTGTTCAAAATGTAGTTGATCACTGTTGTGACATCGTTCACATCCACCTTGCCATCTTCGTTGGCATCGCCACGCATCTCAGTTGCATCATCAGGAATGTCATCAAGACTTGCAGTCTGCTCTTCATTGTTATAGATGACTTTGTGAACCGGACCGAGGAAGACGTCACCTTCCCAATACTCGGCAGGATAGTCGAGCAAATCCTCATTTTCAGCTGTGAGCTCATCAACATAGCCTTTCCAGATCCAGAATGCGTCGTACTTCCACATGCCATCTGTCACCATAGTCTGGGAGCCTGAAACGATAGAGCACTCCTCGTTATTGATATCCCATGCCACCATATTCCAACCACGCACCATGGGCTGGGTGGTGTGGCGTTTTACCGATCCGGCATCAGTCATCCAACGAATGCCATGTCCCACATACTGCTCTGAGCCATCTCCATATACCATGGCTTGAATGATAGCATTCTTACCTTGAGAATTAGAATAGTAGCTGCCACCATCGGTCGCACGGTTGTAGGCACGGCCACCCCAGTAAGCATCACTAGTTTCAGCGTCATACTGATAATGAATCTGCATGGATGAAGGCACATCACTGCTGTAGGTGAGCGAAGACTTGGCGTAGAACTGATTTTCGGGATCAGTAAAGCCTTTCGAAGAGCCCGAACCTACGATGGTGGCGAACCAGTCGGAAGCCACATATTCACCAATCATTTGTACATTCGACTTCTCAGTACGGTACTCGGAGAGGAACTTGAAGGTTTTGGGTTCGCGCAAGTTACCGGCAAGGTCGGCAAAACC
>JAEEVB010000103.1 GCA_016287065.1 Muribaculaceae bacterium | reverse complement strand
ACACCATCGACTCAATTGAGCAACGCAACTACGAAGAGGACGTGAAGCGCTATGCCGAAGAGCAGAAGCAACGTGCCGAGCAGGCCCGCATCAACCGCGTCGACGAGAAGAAGAAAGCCGACGTTGAGAAGAAGAAGCAACAGCAGCAGCAATGATCAGCGACGACTTGAGCGACAACCTTGACGCCCTCGACGACGAGCGACTGAGCCGCGACGATATCCAGTTAGACTTCAGTGACCCCGACTTCAGCGAGAACGGACGCGACTACTGGGAGCACTACCGCTATGAGGTGGAGCGCGGCCAGGTGCTTCTGCGCATCGACAAATACCTGGTTGAGCGCATCAAGGGCACGTCGCGCAACCGCATCCAGAACGCCGCCGAGGCGCAGTGCATACGCGTGAACGGCACCCCCGTGAAGTCGAACTACCGCGTACACCCCGGCGACATCATCAGCGTGGTGATGGACCGCCCGCGCTACGAGAACGAAATCGTGGCACAAGACATACCGCTGAACATTGTGTATGAAGACGCCGAACTGCTTGTGGTGAACAAGCCTGCAGGCATGTGCGTGCATCCCGGGCACGGCAATTATGATGGCACGCTGGTCAATGCCCTCGCCTGGCACTTCAAGGACAATCCCGACTACGACGTGACCGACCCCCGCATGGGCCTGGTGCACCGCATCGACAAGGACACTTCGGGCCTGCTCGTGGTAGCCAAGACGCCACGCGCCAAGACCTCGCTCGGACTGCAGTTCTTCAACAAGACCACCAAGCGCCAGTATGTGGCACTCGTGTGGGGCCAGATGAAGCAGATGGACGGCACCATCGAGGGCAACATAGGGCGCAGCCTGCGCGACCGACTGCTCATGTGCGTATATCCCGGCGGAGACCTGGGCAAACACGCTGTGACACACTACCATACCATTGAAAACTTTGCCCACGTGGCGCTTGTGCAATGCCAGCTCGAGACTGGACGCACACACCAGATCAGGGTGCACATGCAATACATCGGGCACCCCCTGTTCAACGACGAGCGCTATGGCGGCGACAAGGTGCTGCGCGGCAACACCACGAGCAAGTACATGCAGTTTGTGCAAAACTGCTTCAAGACCTGCCCCCGACAGGCCTTGCACGCCAAGACCCTGGGCTTTGTGCACCCCGTCACCGGCCAGCAGATGGACTTCGACAGCCCTATTCCCGCCGACATGGAGGCTCTCATCGAGAAGTGGCGCACCTACTCCGCCTCGCTCTAACTTCACTCCATCTCTAACATTTTAATAGATTTTGCCCCCAAAAACGAGGCAAAATCATTTTTTTGCACATTACTTATTTTCTTTTTTAAGATTTTTTGTATATTTGTAGTTTAAAATGAAATAATCAAGTGTTTTTTAATGAACAATTACTTAATAAAACCCTTAAAATGCCCACACTACCCTAAACAATAACGAGAAGAACCGTTGTTGATGAAATTAGTGATAAATTTAATATCAACATAATAAATATGATGACTTATGATTAGAAAATTTTACTTAAGAACGGGCACCTGGTCACGCAAGTGCAAGATGCTCATGCTGATGGCATTGTGTGCCGTCACTGCTCATGCCTACACATCTACAACCGGGGTAGAAATAGGCAACTTCAAGTACACCATTTACACCGCCCAGTCGTCGAGTGAAGAGAGCCACGCTTTTGTGACCGGTCTGTCGGCTGCAGGTGCATCGCTCACCGATGTGAGCATTCCCGGATATGTGACCTATAACGGCACGCGTCTGCGAGTGCAAAGTGTGGGGTCATGGTCTTTCAGTTCGAACTCCAACATTAAAGTCGTGCGCTTGGGCTATGGCATTGAACAAATAGCTCTTTCAGCATTTGAAGGGTGCTCATCAATAACAAGAGTGTATTTGCCCAGCTCCATGAAGACTGTGTACAAGCAGGCTTTCTATGGATGCACAAGCTTAGGGGCCGTGATGTTTGCCGGCGATAAGCCACCCACATTGGGGGACCTTGCATTCTACAACACTCCCTCGTCGAAGTATCTGTCTTGTGCCACTTACCGTGGCATGAATGCCATGAAAGCCAATTCTAACTGGAGCAATGCCTTCTCGCAGATTGGCCGTAACATTGGCTATTATGCCTGCGACTTCTCGCGCACACCTAACGGAACAACTCATTACTATGTTATCAGGAATGGTATTCCTTATAGTAACAGCGGTCCTAATCGCTCAAGCTGTCTGCTCGTGGGAGCAAGTGTGAGCACGGGAACTGCAAACATCAGATTAGAACAGAATGTGAGCACCATCGATAACAACGATCCCGGCAGCTATCATTTCTATGGCGTGGCCGACAGTGCTTTCATGAACATGAACCACATTGGCACCATTGTTGATGGCAGCACCTTTGGTGAGAAGATAGGCGAACGCGCTTTCTATAACTGCGCCAATCTCACAAGCGCTCAAGTGCGTGTCGACAGCATCAAGGCTTATGCCTTCTACAATTGCAGCAAACTGGCATCGGTCGATTTCTTCAACTCCAGCTTAGGCCAAGGACTGAGGTATCTGGGTAGTTATGCCTTTGGGCAGACAGCCCTTACCGCAGTAACGCTTCCCCGCACCATGACCACCAACATAGGCTATGCCCCATTTTACAACTGCCAGTCGCTCAAGACCATCACCGTTGATGAGGCCAACACCTCCTATTGCTCTCACAATGGCTGCCTCTACAACAAGCACAAGACCTGGCTCTATCAAATTCCCGGAGCTGTTGTGAACAATTCCTCTCAAGAAGAATTCATTCCCAGCACCCTCACCCGCGTGCTGATGTATGCCGGCTATGGCAACACAACACTCACCAGCATCAATCTCTCGTATGGTGTCACCACCATTGATGATCAAGCTTTCAGCCTCATGAGCAAGCTGTCGTCAGTGCGCCTGCCATCGTCATTAACATCGATTGGTCAATATGCTTTCCGCAGTTCGCCTGTTACCCAAATCTACTGCGCCGGCGACAATCCTCCGAGCTACACCTTTGGAGGATTTACCGACACGCAACTTAGCAACATAAAACTCACAGTGCCATATGGACGCTGGAGTGCCTACAAGAGCAACGCCTACTGGGGCAAGCTAAACATCAACTACGACAATGGCTCTTGGTGCTTGGCCTACGATTTCTTGAACCAGGGCACAGGCTATCGTGTCATTAACAGCAGCGAGGCGGCCGTGGTCTTTATCAAAGACGGCAGCAACGGCATTTACCCCACAATTACCGTGGGCAACAAGACATTTGATGTGACCGAGATTGGCAACTGGGCCAGCTACCACACCCGTGTGGGCGTGAGCATCACCAATGGTTACACCATTAAGCGCATCAAGCCCAGGGCATTCTACAACTGCGAACTGTCGAACTTCACTTTCACCAGCGTTGAGGAGATTGGCGACTCGGCTTTCATGAACACCACGCAACTGAAAGTGAATGTGGGCTACGACCCCTTAGCCACAACCAAACTCAAGTCGATCAAACCCCATGCTTTCGACGGCTCCAATCTCACCGCCTTTAAAGGCTATGCCCCACTCACCTACATTGGCCACGATGCTTTTGCCCGCACTACAAACATGACCACCGTTGACCTGAGCGCTTGCACAAGCCTCCAGTACATCTACGACTATGCGTTTGCCCAGAGATCGGCCGACGTAAACACCTCTGGACCGGGTGCGGCACACGAAACAGTGAAATTGCCCAATAGTGTCACATCCATTGGCTATTATGCGTTCTACAACAATGTTCTCTCCACATTTAATTTCCCTGCCAATCTTAAGTACCTCAGGAAATCGGCTTTACAAAGAAGTGGAATCAGTGGTGTTGTGGAGTTGCCTTACGGCATCACCACCCTTGAGGAAGACTGCTTGACCGCTACCAACATCACACGAATTGTGTTACCGGCTTCGGTAACAGCGGTTCACAGCCGCTTCTTCAATGTGTCGTCATACGACAATCCCAAGCTTAATGCTGTGGTGATCAACACCTCAAGCCCGCTTGCGTTTACCAACGACAACGAGGACATCAATTACGATTACCAAAGAGCAACTGGTATTGCCAATGCCACCATTTATGTGCCAGTCAGTAAGGTGAACACCTGGAAGGCTGACAATCACTGGAAATTTGGCTTCAACATCGTTGAAGGTTCCTACGACTTTACAGGTGTCACAGGCGACAAGTTCACAGTGACCTCTTTTGTACCTTCGGGCATAGGCACCTGCCGAATTGTTTATAACCCTGAGACCTATAACAGCCACACCAGTCTGGTACTCAATATGGCCTATGATAAATACCAGCGCAACTACTATATCACCGAGATTGGTGAAAAGTGCTTCTACAATGCCACCAACCTCAACACTATTTATCTGGGTGATAAGGTAAGAGTCATAGGATCTTATGCTTTTGCAGGCAGCAACCTTTCAAAGATTAATAATGAAGAGGCACTCAATGGCGAGACTCCTGTGAGCAACGGCTTCATCAGGACCAGCGTCGTGAGCATTGGTTCTTATGCCTTCAACAACTGCAAGAACCTTCACGAACTCTTCTTGCCGCACATCTCAGGTCGCAACACGCTGAGCGTAGGCAGCTACTTCTTTGGGAACAATGCCAGCGACTTCAAGTGCTGGGTCGACTACCGTTGCCTGGGCGACTATGTGGGCTCAACTTCTTGGGACCAGAACAAGGTTTATCCGCACCTGCTGCTCGACAGCGAGTGGCAGTCGTTTGCATGCGTCAAGCCCATCAACTTCCAGGGTACAAATGTTGAGGCTTATACAGTTTCCAACTACAGCCAAAGCGAGAAGAAAGCAACGCTGAGCAATGTCACCACTCTCGCTGCCATCAACGGCGGCGTGGTCCACGGCAACGCCAACGGCACATATTACCGCCTTAACTACGGCTCGGGCGGCACCACCTCGGCTTGGCTCGAAGGTGTCACCGCATCGGCTCAAACGGTGAACTCCAGTAGCTCGCTGAGCTACTTCAAGCTCAACGCCATCAAGCCGCAATTCGACAAGGTTACTACAAACACGACCTTTGGCCGCGGCTACGCTTATCTCAAGCTCAACACCAGCATTACAGGCGGTGCCACCACCATCACCACGAACCTGTCGGGTGACACAGGCCTCAAGGGCGATGTGAACGGCGACGGCAAAGTGAATGTGACCGACGTCACCACTCTGGTAAACATGATTTTGGGCGTCATTCCCAAGAATATGGAGAGCGGTGACATAAACGGCGACGGCAAGTTGAACGTGACCGACGTGACAGCGCTCATCAACATCATTCTTGGCATCAGCTAATCATGATGTAGTGGCCTGTCAAAGGTTAAAACTATAAATCTCGCTGCCCTAACGGGTGGCGAGATTTTTTATATGCCTAGTAGCAGTCAAGTAGCGGCTATAACGGCTGAATTATAATTCTTAAATCTAAAACACTTGTATTATAAAATATTTTGATTATATTTGCGAATATTTAATAATTATCGTAAATTTTCTATTAAAGAATAAACATTAAAACCATATAAACTATGAAAAAATTTCTACTTACTCTTATTGCTCTAGTAGCGTTCGTCCCGACGCTTGAAGCCAAGAACTACGAGATTAATGTGGGCGGCGTGGAGGTCAGCTCCAGCAACGCCAACAATGTGACCGGTAAAGACATTACAGTGACCTCGGGCTGCAGCAGCGGTTATGTATCTTATGAGGAGAGCACAAACACGCTCTGGCTCAATAATATCACCATTCATCGCACAGGCAGTGGCGACTATGCCATCCACAACCGCAAGTGCGACGGCCTCACCATTAGGTTTAGGGGTGAATGCTATTTCACGTCCGACAAAGCCGCCGCACTGAAATTGCAGAGAAACACAACATTGTGTCCAGATTATAATAGTTATATAGAAGTGTCAGGTAATTACACCAACAACACTTATGCGCTCGATATCGAGGGGAATACCATTGATATTACAGGTTGGCCTTCGGCCAAACTGAAATTTTATGCCGGTAATGTCGATTACGGCTGCGTTACGCGCTCGAGCAACGGTAGCCTGAAATTCAAAGGAGACGCACTGGTGTATTTTTACAACGATCCGCCTTCGAGTGTTTCAACATCACGGGCACCAGCTTGGAGAAATGTGTATGCCAGTTTCTATCATGGTGCTGATGTTCATGTGCTTGGCGTGAATTATGCTATTTATGATAGTTATATACACAAATACAATGATGTTGAGGTCTTGAGACCTTATGGCGGCGATTATAGCCATGCCGAGCATGTTTACTTCAGCAGCAACTATGTGGCCATCATCAATGAGGAGAACTTCCCCGATGCCAACTTCCGCAGTTATCTGATGAGTTCTACGGGCGCAGGTTACACCAAGGGCTACCTTGTGTCCTCCGATATTGAATCCCGAACTACTTTCGACTATATTTACGGCAAGAACTTTAGTGACCTCAAGGGCATTGAGTTCTTCACCAATCTGACATCGATTAACTGCTCGAATAACTCGATAAGCGGCATCCTGGACCTGACGAAACTGACGAAACTGACATCTCTCTATTGCAACAAGAACAGGATTGATGTACTCAAGTTGCCCGCATCGTTAACAAAACTTGTTTGCAACGACAACGATTTAACTACATTGAACCTGACATCACAAACCGCATTAGAGACGCTTAATTGTAAGAATAACGATCTCACTAGTATGGATGTGAGCAAATGCTCGAAGTTGTGGTCGATTGACTGTAGCAACAATAAATTCACAACGCTTGATGTGAGCAATATGGCTGCTCTGAGTGTGCTATATTGTGATGACAACAAGAAACTGACCAAATTAACAGCTAATAACAACGATCAATTGTATAAGCTCAGCGTGAAAAACTGCACAGTTCTAGATATACTGCGATGTGAAAACAATGTGGTGAATGAATTGTATTTGAACGGGTGCAGCGCGCTCTCTTACCTTGACTGTTCTTCGAATTATCTATGGAGCATCAACACCCTTGGCGAATGCACCAATCTGAAATTATTAAAATGTTCCGATAATAGAATTTATGGCTCTGATATGACCCGCCTGGTGAATGCCTTGCCTACACTCCCCTCTAACTGGACAGGACAACTCTTGGTTATAGGCGATAGCAGTGATGAACAAAATGAAATCACCAGCAGCGATATGAAGATTGCCCGTAACAAACGCTGGTTGCCCAAGAAGTATGTGAACGGCTCGTGGGTGGAGATACCTGTAGCGGGCGATGTGAACGGCGACGGCAAGATAAACGTGACCGACGTCACCACGCTGGTGAACATGATTCTGGGCGTTATTCCCAAGAATTTGGAGAACGGCGATATAAACGGCGACGGCAAGTTGAACGTGACCGATGTCACCGCCCTGGTGAACATCATACTGGGACAAGGATAATGGTTGGCTCAGACACCCTCTAGCCCTTCTAGCCTTTCAAGATAGTCTAGCAGGGCTAGGGCATCTGGAACCCTAATGAAAATATTTGATAACTGATATCTCATAACTGATATCTGATATCTGATAACTGACAACAAAAACATATCGACTATGAAAAAGAGATTGCTCATCTTGATTTTGGCCGTTGCCACATGTGGCATGATGGCCAGTGCCGCCACCAAGTATGAAATCAATGTTGCAGGTGTGGAAGTCACCAGCAGCAATTGTAGCAATGTTACCGGTGGCGACATCCAGGTCACCACAGGTTGCAGTTCAGGCTATGTCAGATATAACGAAAGTGATAACGAGCTGGTGCTCTACAACATCACCATTCAACGCACAGGTAGTGGCAGCTATGGTGTTCACAACCGGAAATGCGACAACCTGACAATCACTTTATCGGGCCAATGTAATATCTCTTGTGAAGCCGAAGCCATGATGTTGCAGAAGAACACAAAAATCAATGTGCTCTATGGCACCCATTATCTCACAACAAAGAAAAATGACAAAAGCGCCATCAACGCCTCGGGCATTAGCTTGAAGTTTTTCACGCAGTACTACAACAGTGCTTCAAAACTGTATATCACCAACACTTCAAGCACCAAATCCACCATTGGTGGCGACCAAGGTGCCGTTATCGACTTCAGGTTCATGATGGGAAATGACAGTTATGATCACAAGCCCCATATCTATATCATCAATTATGCTGGCCATGCGCTGATGAATCACACGGTCAATTTCAATGCCGGCTGTGACATTCACATCAACAATAACAGCAACAATTATCAAGGCATTTATAATTGTAATATATCTATTGAAAGCCC
>JAEEVB010000102.1 GCA_016287065.1 Muribaculaceae bacterium | reverse complement strand
CCGAGGAAGACTTGAATCCCAATACTCGCTTTATCGACAACTGGCTGGTCGAGGAGTTGAGGAATTGTGAAGACTTGCAAGCCTATATCAACGAGCATAACCTGACGTGGCGTGACGACGAGCTCTTCTTGCGCCTCATGCTCGACAAGGTGCTCAATAGCAAACTTTATCGTGACTATATGGCAATGAACGAGACAGGTGAAGCGATCGACTGTGAGTTGTGGCACCAGATGCTGAAGAAGGTGATACTGGTAGATGATGACATGTTTGAGTTTGTTGAAGGCAAGTCAATCTATTGGGGAATTGATGACCTGAATATCATCGGACAGTTTGTGATGAAGACCATCAGGCGATTTGAGGACCACGTGGAGCATCCCATCCTGCCTCAGTTCAAGGATGAGGAAGATCGCGAATATAGTGAGACACTTTTTGTGACTTCAATCAAGCAATTGGAGGAGAACAATGCACTCATCGACTCGTTTGTTAAGCGTGAAAACTGGGATGTGGAGCGCATCGCGTTGATGGACCGCATCATCATGTGTGTGGCTTTGACAGAAATCAAGACCTTCCCCAACATTCCCGTAAATGTCTCGTTGAACGAATATATCGAGATGGCAAAGAACTTCAGCACAGCTCGTAGTGGCCAGTTTGTGAATGGCATACTTCATGCGGCAGTTCGCCAGATGAAGAGCGAGGGAGAACTGATGAAATAAATTAATTACTAACTATAAAAATTTATTATTATGCTTAATTTCATTTTATTACAAGCTGCTAAGGGCGCTGCTGCTCCCGCTGGTGATGCAGGTGCAAGCGCTATGGGTGGCGGCATGGGTTCACTTATCATGATTGTGGCTTTGATTGCCATCTTCTACTTCTTCATGATTCGTCCTCAGAACAAGAAACAGAAAGAAATCCGTAAATTCCGCGATGCCATGGCAAAGGGCGACAAGGTGACCACTGCCGGCGGCATTCATGGAACCATCAAGGAAGTGCGCGACAATGGTACCATCATTCTGGAAATTGCCGATGGCGTGAAGATCACGATCGACAAGGCAATGGTATATCCCTCTGCTCAGGATGTGGTGGCTACTGGCGCCGATGTGAAACGATAAGAAAAGAAACAACTGGTGCGCCCTGCCAAGTGCAGGGTGTGCCTGTTTAAACCATCTCAAATCATGCGAAAAAAGTATTTTACAACGCGTTCAGTTCTGCTTTACCTGCTCTTTGTGGTGATAGCTGCCTTGTTCTGGTGTTTCATTACGCTCAACAAGATTATTCAGCAGGACTTGACCTTTACTGTAGAGTATGTGGGAATGCCGGCAGAAGTGACAATGATTGACAAACTGCCCACTAGCATCAACGTGACGGTAAAGGATCGTGGTATGTTGTTTGTGAAATACTATCTCAGTTCAAGCAACAAGATTCAGATTAAATTTTCGGACTATGCCGATAATGCTTCTGGCATGTTTAAGATGACATCGGTGCAGTTGCGCAATATCCTCAAGAAGTCGCTGAACCGCGATGCTACTATCGTGAGCGTTTATCCCGAGTCGCTAAATCTGAAGTATACCACGTTGCCGGGCAAGAAGGTACCCATACGTTATGACCTTGACATTGAACCTGACTTGAAATATGTGATTAATGGCACAACGCAAACTAGTCAGGATTCGGTACTTGTCTATTCTGACCGTCGCACCCTTGAAACGATTGATGAGGTGTATACGTATCATGTGAAGGAAACAGGGTTGACCGACACCTTGCGGCGCAAGGTGGTGCTTTCGCCCATCAATGGAGCAACCATTGTTCCTAATGTGGTTGATGTGATGGTGCCCATTGAGCAAGTGATCCTTAAGCGCAAGATGGTGCCGGTTTCGGTTCGCAATCTGCCTCAGGGCATTAATGTTGTTGTGCTGCCTTCGACGGTTGAAGTCTCTTACTTGGTGCCCAAGAGCATGTACAAGGACGAGGGTCGCGACGATGATGTTACAGTGGTTGTGGACTATAACACACTTGATGTTGCCTCAAAGAATAATAAAGCCAAAATCTCGGTTGGTGAATCACCAGCCGTCTACAAGAATGTAGAGGTGAGTGTGGATAGTGTGGAATATATTATTGAGAAGCATTAGATGGCCATGCTCATAGCCATTACTGGAGGCATAGGTTCGGGCAAGAGTGTGGTGAGTAATGTACTTGCCACTATGGGATATCCCGTATATGACACCGATAGCGAGGCCCGGCGGCTGATGAATGCTGATGCTCGTGTGAGGGAGGCTTTGATTCAGGCTTTTGGGCATGAAGTGTTTGGGGCTGACGGCACGCTCAATCGTGCCGGTTTGGCATCGAAGGTGTTCAATAATCCTGAAGCCTTGCAACTGCTTAACAGCATTGTGCATCCTGCTGTGCGTGACGACGTGAAATGCTGGTGTAGAAATCAGGCAAGTCCAATCGCATTTGTTGAAACAGCCATCCTGCACCAGAGCAAGATGGATGCCATGGTCGACGCCGTGTGGACTGTTACCGCTCCCATGCAGGTGCGCATTGAGCGGGTGATGCATCGTAGTGGTCTCACTGCTTCGCAAGTTGCCGACCGTATCAGGTCGCAGCAGGTGGAAGAAGGAAAAACCGATGTGGTGATAGAGAATGATGGCGAACAGGCCATTCTGCCTCAAATTGTTCAGGCATTGCATTCACTAAAGCCTTGCAAGTGTTAAAGTTGGTTTTTTATCATTTAAACCCTATCACCTTTTGCCCCTAGAACGAAAAATAATCACTATCTTTGCTGCTTGAAATAACGAAAATTATCAAAATAACTATGTTAAAGGAAATATTGAACATTTCAGGAAAGCCCGGTTTGTATAAACTGCTTTCGCACGGTAAGAATACTATTATTGTAGAGAGTCTGGTCGACAAGAAGCGCATGCCCGCGCATGCTCGTGAGAGAATCATCTCATTGGGCGATGTGGCTATCTACACAACTGGCGATGATGTGCCCTTGAGCAAAGTGCTTGAGGCTATCTATGCAAAATATGATGGAAAAACCCTTGATGCTGGTAAGTATACCACTCCTGAGGCTCTTCACGAGTTCTTTGTGGGTGTGTTGCCTGAATATGACGAAGACCGCGTTTACAAAACCGATATCAAGAAGGTGATATCGTGGTACAATGTGCTTGTGAATGCCGGCTTCACCACGTTTGCCGACAAGGAAGAGCCAACTGAGGAAGAAAAGAAAGAAGAAGCCTGAACTAGGCCAAGATACTTGAAAATGTGCTAAAGGTTGATGAGAGAATTACGCATGCCTTTAGCACATTTCTCGTTAACAGATACAGAACATCAAGATGACCGATTAGAATTGAACTGTTTTGTCACGACTGAGTTTCCATAAGGGCTTGTTGCTGGTTTTGCTAGTGGTGATGACCACAGGCATGGTGGGTTGTCGCTCCAAGAAGAAGGTGACTGCGACCACAACAACGATCTCTACAGTACGCGTGAGCGATGATTGGCGCACACTCGACATCAAGTTGGGGCGTAACGACAACAAGCGCCTTTATCGCGAGCTGAAGTCGTGGCTAGGAACACCCTACCAGTATGCTGGTAGCAGCAAGTCTGGAACCGACTGTTCTGGCTTTGTGATGGAAGTGTATAAGGCGGTGTATCATCAAAAACTGGAACGCAATTCCCAGAAGATGTTTGAGAAGAATTGTCATGAAATAGAAAAAAGTGCCTTGAAAGAAGGCGACTTGGTGTTCTTCAACACAGGAAATAAGAAAAGGCGCATCAACCATGTGGGGCTCTATCTGAAGGAGTGCATGTTTGTGCATGCGTCGTCGTCGCATGGTGTGATTGTGAGTGACCTGCGAGAGACTTACTATGTGAAGCACTTTGTAGTGGCCGGACGTGTCAAGAAAGATTGACAAGGATCGGTTATAGGAGTTTTGAATTAATAGAATCTGGACCAGGCTCCACTATTTTTCACAGAATGATAAGGAATGCGAATTGAGTCGCATTGGGCGCTGAATGCGTCATGGTCGGGCTCGTACATGTCGCCAGAGAGCAGCAGCGTGGCATTTGGGTAACGAGTGTGCACCTCACTGGCTTTGGCATGACATCGCTTGGTGATAATTGCAATGTCGGTTGCTGGGAGGGAAGTTCCTGAGAAGGCAATGTCGCGTTTGTTGGTGATGACGGCAAAGCGGGTTCCGGCAATGCTTGCAAAGGGTGGTTTCACGTAGGCCCAGTGCAGGTCGATGCCACTGGTTTCAACTACCTGAATGGAATCGATGTGCTGGTGTGCCAGCAATCCAGCATAAACGTGGCTGAACCGATTGACGTCGATATCTTCGTTGTCGGGCACCCACAGATAGCCTTGCGACTGTTCAAAGAAAAATACCGGCGTAGAAGAGAAGTCATTAAGCACAATGACTCCATGTTGCGACAGCTGCAGGCGATTGTAGGCCTGTGTGAAGATTCCTATTGCCATCAATCCTGCTGCAGCGATGGCTGGTTTCCACGACTTGACCTTGAACGCTATGGCTATAAGCACCAAGATGGCATAGTAGAGCAGAACATCAAACCAAGTAACGTAAACGTTATCGATATGCGACTTGCCTGTGCCGTTAATGGCATTCACTAAGCTGTCGATGAGGTGGAAAATCGAGTCAAGCAGGCTATTGAGCAGTTGTGAATCGATACCAGCAATGCCCAAAAGAAAGAATACTACTCCACCTGTCATGAGCAGCGTGACCAATGGCAGGATGAGTAGGTTGGAAATGACAGAGGCCAGCGAGATGCTGTGGAAATAGTGTGCTGTGAGCACCACAGTAGAGAGCATGGCGATGGCTGAGATGATGAGTGTGGACCGGGCATAAGCGAGAATGGGATTTCTCTTGCGGTCGCGGGCCGAGGGCTTGGGCGCGAAGATGATGATGGCTGCCACTGTGATGAAACTAAGCTGGAAGCCCGCATTCATCCATGCGCTTGGATTCACGAGTAGAATGATGATGGCCGCTGCAGCCAGAGCATTGAGTGGTGAAGACTTGCGGAACAGAATGAAAGATGAAAAGACGAAAGCGGTCATCACCGTTGCACGCACTACCGATGCCGAGAGACCTGTGAAAAGAGCAAAGGCAAAAAGCAGTATGAGTGTGATGGCGAAGCGCAGTTTCTTGAGCCGCAGGTAGTCGAGAGGGTAGAGCAGCATCCATATAATTAATGTGAATATGCTCATGTGAAGACCACTCAATGCCAGGATGTGGGCTATACCCGCACATGAATAGGCATAGCGAGTTTCACTGTCGATATGAGAAGCATTGCCCAACAGCAGGGCCATGAGAAACGCTTGGGTATCGGGAGCAAGCGATGAGTGGATAATCACATCTTCGATGCGGCTTCTTGCGCGTGTCAGCTTGTTCATCAGTGTTTCTTCGTGTCCCACTTTGCCCAGATGCTGTAGGGCAAGATGTTGGGTATAGAGGTAGCCATTGTTCCGCTGAATCAGTGCATAGTCGGTTTCGTAAGGGTTGCCTCGGTTGGCGATTCGTTTCAGATGAGCATCAAAGGCAAGCAGGTCGCCAGGCATTAGGGTATAGTCGCATCCACGTGTGGACAGTATCACTTTCACGGGTGGAGTGTTGTCGTTGCCAGCATGCAGTAAAGTGGCTTGAATTCTCGTCGAGTAGTCGGTGTGCTTCAGGTCGTCGACACGCGCCACAGCGGCTTTCCCATTCAGGTTGTCAAGATTGATTTCTGTAGGTTCGTTGAGCAGGGCGTGAATGTTGCCAATGGCAAAGATTATGAGAAAGATTGGCGCAAATGCTCTTTCCCTGAATTTGGCCTTGTGCGCTGTGCTGCGATTGGAAACAATAGCCAGCCATGCATATAGTCCTATTCCTATTATAAGGATGAGGATTGCGGTGAGTAGATTGTGCTGAAACTGTGCAGCTATGATACCGATGGCGAAGGGTATCAGTACCCTCAGCAACGGAAGTCTAGAAAGCACAGAGGCAGACATGGGGGAGCTGATAAGAGAAACCCCATTGAGTTATCGGGTCCAGATCGAATAGGACTCGAAGGCTTGAAGCAACAACATCTCGAGGCCGTTCTTCACTTCGGCTCCAGCTAGCCTTGATTTCTTCATGAAGAGAGTCTCCTCGGGATTATAGATCAGGTCGTAGCACAGGTGGTCGCGTGTGAGGAATTTGTAGGGGAAGTCGGGACATTTGTCAACTTCGGGGAACTTGCCCAGCGGTGTAGCATTGATAATGATCTTGTGCGCATGTACCATAGCCTTGGTGATTTCTTCATAGACTACGGTTTGTGCTGTTTTCTGTCTTGAAATCAGTGTTACCTCCACACCCAGTTGCTTCAACGCGTGTGCTACAGCTTTAGATGCTCCGCCAGTACCCAGAATCATTGCCTTGTTACGGTTTTCGTTGAGCAATGACTCGATGGAGCGGCGGAAGCCCATGACATCGGAGTTGTATCCATGCAGCTCAAGGTGTCCATCCTTCGGGTCCTTGACGAATTTGATGACGTTGACGGCACCTACCACCTCTGCACTTTCGTCTAGCTTGCTCATGTAGGGAATCACTTGCTCCTTATAAGGCGAGGTGACGTTGAGCCCATTGAGTTGAGGCTGTTCGGCAATGATTTCCATGAGGTCGCCAATGTCTTCGATCTCGAAGTTGATATACTCGGCGTTGATATCCTCGGCATGGAACTTATGGTTGAAGTAGTCGATTGAGAACGAGTGGGTTAACGGATATCCGATTAGTCCATAAATCGTTTTAGGTGTATTGGTGATGGGCATAGTCAAGAAAGATTAAAGAATTAAATGATATTACAAAAATAGATAAAAATCTTAATAAGGTGAAAAAATGATGGGATAAATTCTCGGTTTCAAAGGTATTTTTCTTATTTTTGCAAATTAATTCACTAGAGAAAATACAATTTCGATGAAAAAGAATTTCCTGATAGGACTTACGGTGATTGCCGGAATCGCACTGTTATACTGGGGTATAGAATACCTTAAAGGTGTGAATCTGTTTAAGCCCGCCAATTACTATTATGCTGTGTTTGATCGCGTCGATGGCCTTAACATTGCTGCACCTGTAACTGTGAACGGTTTTCAGGTTGGGCAGGTGCGTGACATTGAATATAACTACGCGACCAACAAGATACAGGTGGAACTGAATCTTGACAAGGAGTTCAAGGTGCCCGAAGGATCCATCGTTAATAGCGCCAGCGAGTTGCTGGGAGGAGGCAAACTTGAATTGGTACTTGGAAACTCCAAGAAGTACCTGAATGTGGGTGACAAGATTCCCACTCAACGCATATCGGGCCTTATGGATAAGGTGGGCGCTGATCTGATGCCTCAGGTCACAGCTATGCTGCCTAAGCTTGATTCGATCCTTGGAAGTGTCAATACCGTGCTGTCGAATCCGGCTCTGAACCGCTCGGTGTCACGACTCGACAATATCACAGCCCAGCTCGATGCCAGTGCAAGCCAGCTAAAAACGCTTATGGCAAGCCTGAACAACTCGGTTCCCAGTATGGTGGGTAATGTGAACGGTGTCGCTGGTGAACTGAAGAACACGGTGAGTAATCTCTCAGACTTTTCGACTTCTCTCAAGGAACTTCCTCTTAAGGCTACAGTTGACAACCTTGGCCAAACCATTAACAACCTGAAGCAACTCACGTCGAAACTGAATGACAAAGACTCGTCGCTTGGTTTGCTGCTAAGTGACAAGCAACTCTATAATAACGCTACTCAGGCAATCGCTAGCCTTGAGGCACTGCTTGCCGACATCAAGCAAAATCCCAAAAAATACATCACCATCAAGGTATTTTGATGTGACTGGATGACCTATAAAAAGGCTATTTAGAATCGTTCTAAATAGCCTTTTTTGTGAAAAAAAATGACAAAAAACACAAACTCACATATAAAGGGAGTTTAGGGGTGATGGGGTGGTGGCCTAGGGTACTATTGATAATAGTGGTTGTTTTTTATAACGTATTGAATTGCAATGAAATATTAGATTGTAGTTTTGTATTTTTACAGAAATAATAGTAGAATATCATAAGTGGTTGTTATTCAAATATGATAGAATATTTTTCAAAAAAACAAATTTTTTCTGCACTTTTTTATCTAAAAAATTACTTGCAATTTTGTATTGCTCTAAGTAGCCCATAATCGAAAATTAATGTCAGAAAAGCAACACATATCGCAATGGAATAAATGCCTTGAAATCTTCAAGGATAACCTGTCGGCCGAGCAATATAATGCTTGGTTTGCTCCCATTGTGGCTGTTGACTTTGTTGATGACAAGCTCACGTTGAACGTCCCTTCGGAGTTCTTCGTGGAGCAAATCG
>JAEEVB010000101.1 GCA_016287065.1 Muribaculaceae bacterium | reverse complement strand
GTGGCATCGATGTGGCGCACCAGTTCACGCGACTCTTGTGAACGGCAATTATCTACCACTGCCACATGCACGTCGCGCACCACCTCGGTATTGTAGATGAGCGAGTAGAGCAGCGGATAGACGGCGCACAACACAAAGAAGAAAATCACCACACCCACATCGGCAAACACGAGACGCATCTCGCGTTTTGCCACCTTGAGCATGTCGATAGGCCACTGGAACAATATGTTGCGTTTCTTTTCTTTCATGATTTGTCGGCATCAGGGCACATACACATGGTTGATGCACCAGCGACGCAGGCGCCACACCATGAACATGGGCAAGACTATGAAAATCACCAAAGCCACATAGTAATATCGTGAATAATAAATAGGTATGCCATTCAAAGCCTGGTCAATCGAGATCAGGAAGAAGTATTTCATGGGCACCAGGAAGCCGATGGTCTCAACCCAGGGATACATAGCCTCCTGAGGCAACGAGAAGCCGCAGAACGAGAAGGACAGCACACCAAAGAGCGTGCAGATGGTGCTGCCATAACGGAAGTGCGGCGCCACACACATCAGGAACACGGCAAAACCCTGGTTGGCCATCACAAAGAGTAACATAGCCACCAGCATGTGCCAGGGTGGACAGTTGAGCGGAAGCCCGCTTTGACAATACATGAGCCACTGAATGCCCCAACCCGTTGCGGTGAAGATGATAGTCTGCGGCACCAGCTTACCCGAGAGGGCGAGTGTGATACTGCCACCTGCGACCCTCAGCCACTGACGGCACAGTCCCGTCTTGAGTTCGATGCCAATGGAGAATGCAGTCATCAGCAAGATGAACAGAGCAAAAAAGCAGGGCACGAACGAAAGGTTGAGATAATAATTATAGTTCATGTAGGGGTTGCCGGGCATGTGGTAATGCGGCTGATAGGGCAACAGCTTCGACTTGATTTCCTCGTCGGGGAGGCCCAGGGTGCGCAGAGCCGTCTGCACAATGCCGCCCGTAGTGAGCAGCGAAATGGTCTTGAACCCCTTGAATGTCAATGAACCTGGTGGAAAATAGGCATAGTTGATGTAGAAGGTGACCTCAGGCTGTCGACCGGCAAGAGCCTTGTCCTCAAAATCGGCGGGTATCACAAAGAAACCCATGATGTCGCCACGTTGAGCCGCCTTCTTTGCATCATGATATGACTTGAAATAGTCCTTTATATCGACTTGCTGGAACGCGCTGAGATTGCGATACATGCGACGCGAAATGTCGGAGTTGTCCATATCGACGATGGCCGCAGGAACACGCCTGATCACGCCAGGTTCCATGAGGTCGAGCAAGAACCATGCCGATAAAAGCGGGACGATTACCATCATGATGATATAGACGGGACGGCGCACCAGTTGCACGCAGCCTCGCTTATAGGATTCTAGGAGGTAATACTTCAGTTTCTTCAGCATAGTCTTGAAGTCCATTTTCAACTCTCAGGTCAAATAGATGAGGTTACTTCTTCTTATTGGCGGGTTTAGCAGTGGACTTGTCGAAGAGCACCGACATGCCGGGACGCAAGCCCTCGACGAGTTCCACAGGACGTGCCTTCACCTCAAAGGTCTTGCTATCGTATTCGCCCGTGGCCTTAGTAGCCTGCCAAACGGCATAACTGCCCATGTCGTGAATGTAATAGACCTGAAGGCGTGTCTTCTTGTTGCCCAGGGCGGGAATGGTCACGGCTACCTCCTTGTTCATGGGCAGGTCCTTGAGTTTGTCTTCACGCACGCTGAACGACACCCACATGTCGTAAAGCCTTGAGATGGTCATTATGGGCGTTCCCATCGCCACCAGCTCGCCTTCGTGAGGATAAATCTCAGAGACCTCGCCGTCGCAGGGAGCAACCAGCACCTGGTCTTCGAGCAAGGACTCGACCTCGCGCACCTGAGCACGTGCTGCGGCTTCCATGCTGCTTGCGGCAGTCTTGTCCTCGCGCTGGGCACCGTTCACAGCCATGTCGTACTGCGACTTGGCAGCCTGCACCTGTGCGGTGGCGGCATCGAAGGCGGCTTTGGCCTCGTCGCGTTTCTGCTCGGTCACCACGCCCTGGGCGTAGAGCGACTGCATGCGCTGATAGGTCTTCTGGGCAATCTCCTCGGCGGCCTTGGCCTGTTGCCACACGTTATAAGCCGAGTTCTTCAGCTCCTCACGTGTGCCGCGGTCCACCTTCTGGCTCTGCGAGGCAGCAACGCCTTGCATCGAACGTGCCTGCGACAGTTTGGCATCGACAGTCGACGAGTAGATGCTCACCAGCTTGTCTCCCTTATGCACATAGTCGCCTTCCTGCACATAGAACTTCACGATGCGACCGGGCAGCTTACCCGACACGCGAGTGGTCTCGCAGTCGGCCTGGCCCTGAATGGTCTCTTCGCCGGGTTCCAAGGCAAGAATGCCTGCTACAGCCACACCGGCTATCACCAGCACAAAAATGGCGATAGCAAGCAGCAAGAGGCGTTCCTTCTTCTTTACAATGGTCTTCTGGTCAGCCAGCTTTTGAGCTTTTTGCTCAAGAACTTCTTCAGGAGTCATGTTTTCAGTTTCCATATAGTTTGATTTATATTGTTTCAATTAGATTGTTTGCATTATCTATTAATAGTTCATCTTGCCGAGCACCTTCGACAGATAGACATCGCACATGCGCACATCGATTTCGGCATCTACCTCCTCGCTATGTGCTTTGAGCCATGCCGTTTGAGCCTTGAGCACATCGTCGGCTGTGCCCACGCCTTCCTTGAAGCCCACTTCGGCAATTCGCAAGTTCTCGTTGGCCTCGTTCAGATTTGACTTGGTGGCCTCATAGGTCTTGAGTGCCTCCTCGTAGCGGAAGTTGGCCTGAGCCACTTGCAATTCGATCTTCTCCTTGGCATCCTCGAGTTCGATGCGTTTCAGGCGAGCCTCGGCCTGAGCCTCCTTGTACTTGTTGCTCAAGCCTCCCCAGTGCCACAGAGGAATCTTGACCACAGCACCAATGCTGAAGCCAAAGCCGAAGCGGTTCTTGAAGCCGTTATACATGTTGGGATTAGAGGTGTGAGCAGCACCGATAGCAGCCACTGTGGGCATCATCTCGGCACGTGCCACCTTGGCCTTCTCGTCATAAATCTTGGTGGCGAGCACCAGCGAGTTCACATCGTTGCGACGGCTGTAAACATCGTTCATGTCGATGCGCGCTGGCTTGAGATTGCTGATGTCGGGATCTTGACCATTCTCGTCTTCAAGCACAAACTGCTCGTGCACCGGCATGCCACACAGCTGTGCCAACAGCATTCGCGACAGGGCCACACCATTGTTCACCTTGGTAAGGTCGACATGTGCCTCATTTACTTTCACATCAACAGAGAGCAAGGTAGACTTTGTAGCAACACCCTCATCGAGCATTTTCTTGACATCGCGCTCAAGCGACTCCACCAGCTGCACATAGCTCTCGGCCAGTTTCTGCTTCTCGCGCAGCGACACCACTTGCCAGTAAGCAGCATCTACATTGTAAATGAGGTCTTCGGCCTTGCGATTGCGGGTGAGGCGTGCAAGTTGCTCGGCATAACGCGTGATTTCGTTCATTGCCTTGATTTTGCCACCCATATAGATGGGTTGGGTGATGGTCAATGCTCCGGCAAAAATGTTGTGGATGTTATAAGTCAAAGCACTCTTGGGTAACAACGCCACGGTGCTGGGCACAGGAGTGCCGTCGACCACGAGTGGCTGACCTGTTGCAGGGTTGATTACCAGATTGTAGTCGTAGCTGCCAGTTGCCAGGTTAAACGACTTGGTGGGCAACATCTCGTCCTTTTCGACCATTGAGATCTTCTTGGAATTATAGATGTAGGTACCCTGGAAATCAACACTGGGCAAATAGGCGGCATGGGCCTGCTTGCGCTGGTAACCGGCAATTTCTTCGCTCACGAGGGCCTCCTTGATTTCTTTGTTATTGCGCAGTGCCATGCTACGGCAAGAGTCGAGCGACAGCACTTGTTGCGCCGATGCCAGTGCACCACTTAACACAACCAACAATATCAAACTGATGTTTCTCATATACATTATAAATAAAAAGACTACAAAGGTAGTGGATTTATACTGAAAAACTCAAAAAAACACCTTTTAGAACACTTAATGGGAATTTTTGGACATATTCAACCCAAATAATCAAAAACACGGGCAAACCTCCTTTTTACGGTAGTTGCCCGTGTTTGTAAATCATGCTAAAGAAATTGAACATTTAAACAAGAAGATGTTCAGTTTCAGCCATCACTGTGCAAGATCACTTGTTGATGTAGGCGCCATATTGCTTCTTCACCTCGGGAATCTTCTTCTGGAGGTTAGCAATGCGCTTAGCGTCGCTGGGGTGCGTGCTTGCGATGTCGCTCTTGCCGCTGTTGCCCGACGATGCAGCCATCTTCTGCCAGAAAGCCAACGCCTTATCGGGGTTATAGCCTGCAATAGCCATGAGCACCAGACCCATATCGTCGGCTTCCATCTCGTGCTTGCGCGAGAAGGGCAGCATTACGGCATAGTTGGCTCCAAGGCCATACACCTGCTGAGCAATCTGCTGAGTCTGTGCCGTCTGATTCTGCAAAATAGAGCCTAATGCCTGCGCACCATACTGGGCGAGCAACTGCTGGCTCATGCGTTCGTTGCTGTGCTTGGCCACGGCATGTGCCACTTCATGTCCCAGCACAGTAGCAAGCTCATCGTCACTCGAAATCAAGTTCATGATGCCTTCATACACCACAATCTTGCCGCCAGGCATACAGAAAGCATTGATCTGATTGTCTTTCACGAGATTGAATTCCCACTGGAAATTCTGAATCTCATTGCCCAGACCGGCAGCACTCAGATAGGCCTCGGTAGCGGCAGCAATCTTGCGGCCCACTCTGGTAACCTGTTCACTCTGCACTTTTGCGGTAGAAATCTTAGCCGACTTCATGAAGCTGGCATACTGGGTGAGACTTGCCTGCAAAACCTCAGCATCAGACACAAGATTGAGCTGCTTACGGCCAGTAATGGGCACAGAACCGCAACTGCTGAGCAGCAAAGCGGTCAACACTAAAAACAGTAAATTCTTTTTCATAGTTCTTTGATATTTTAACGATTACAAAATGTCATGAATGAGTAATGACGCGTTGTGTGGGAGGCAGGTTGGCGTTGCGCTCTTCGAGTGCAGCCATCACGGCATTTGCCAAGCGCGTGAAAGCCACGCCCGACACCGTGTTCTGCATGACCACAGGCACACCCTCGTCGCCGCTCTTACAGATGCCTGCCACCAGCGGAATCTGTCCCAGCAAGCGCACATTGAGTTTCTCTGCGAGGTCCTTTCCGCCGTCTTTTCCGAAGATATAGTATTGCTCGTCGGGGTGAGTAGCGGGTGTGAACCACGACATATTCTCCACAATGCCGAGCACAGGCACATTGACATGCTCGCCCAGGAACATGCTCACGCCCTTGCGTGCATCGGCAAGCGCCACTTGTTGCGGAGTGGTCACCACCACAGCGCCAGTGATGCCCAGCGTCTGTACCAGCGTCAGGTGTATGTCGCTCGTGCCGGGAGGCATGTCGATGATAAAGTAGTCGAGCTCGCCCCAGTCGGCATCCATGATGAGCTGCTTCAGGGCATTGCTCGCCATAGCACCTCGCCACAGCACGGCCTTGTCTTTGTCGACCACAAAGCCTATCGAGAGCATTTTCACGCCAAACTTCTCGGCAGGCACAATGAGGTTGCGGCCATCTACTTCGCGCATATAAAGCTGCTCATCTTCCAATCCCAGCATCTTGGGCATTGAAGGGCCGAAAATGTCGGCATCGAGCAGACCCACGCGGTAGCCCTGCATGGCAAGCGCCACAGCCAGGTTCACTGCCACGGTGGACTTCCCTACCCCGCCTTTGCCCGACGAAACGCCTATGATATTCTTCACACCAGGCAGCGGAACTTGGGGTTTTTCTTCGGGTTTGAGGGTCACTGGGGTGATGTTACCCTTAATTTCCACCTCTTCGCCCACATAGGTGTTTACAGCCACTTCGGCTGCACGCACTACCGACTTGATGAAGGGGTCGGTCGACTTCTCGAATATGATAGAGAACGACACCTTATTGCCATCGATGCGCATATCGTCGGCCACCATGCCCATTTCCACGATATCCTTGCCGGTACCGGGATAACGCACATGCGTCAAGGCGTCAATGATAAGTTTTGGATACAGAGTCATTTTTTTCAGGTATTTAGCATTTAATTATTCTTTTTCTTCAAATAGCTGTGGCATTTGAATGTTACCACGATTATAGCTGCGATAGGTATCGGGTTCGATATCGATATCGGGTTCCTGCAGTTCTCCCTCGTGCGGCAAACGGAAGCTGAGATACTTGATGGTCATGCCACGCTCGAGCCATTGCTTCTCATAGTGAGTTTTGATTTCGAGAATGTCGTTGGCCATGCCCGAGGCATAAAGGTCGGCAGTATCTACTACAACAGGCAGATTGTTGACCTTCACCAGTTCGCGGGTATAGGTATAGAGGAAGGGGCTGTCGGTCTTCAGGTGAATCATGCCACCGTCGGCCAGCACCTTACGATAGTTCTCAAGGAAACGGGTGCTGGTAAGTCGCTTGTTCACCTTCTTCATTTGAGGATCGGGGAAAGTAATCCAGATTTCAGACACCTCTCCAGGGCCAAACATGCGGTCGATGAGTTCGATGCTGGTGCGCAAGAATGCCACATTCGAGATGTGCTCGCGCTCCACACGCTTGGCGCCCGTCCACATGCGAGCCCCCTTGATGTCGATGCCTATGTAGTTCTTATCAGGGAAACGCTTGCCCAAGCCCACGGCGTACTCGCCCTTGCCGCAGCCCAGCTCCAGCACTATGGGATTGCCATTGTGGAAACAGCGCTCGTGCCAATTGCCCTTCATGGGGCATGCTCCCGATTCGAGCACTCCCCACGGGAACTGATACACGCAGCCGAATGTTTCCATGTCGGCAAATTTCTTGAGCTTGTTCTTTCCCATTATTTCACTGCCAGTTTATAGCTCTTGCCGTTGAGTCGCACAATCACGAAGCCCGAGGTCACCTCAAACTCGTTGTGGCCTTCAGCCACCTGCAGATCTTGAACCATACCGTTCATCTGCACGAGTTGAGCGATGCCGGCCTCGGCGGTTTCAATCACCAGCATGCCACCGCTTGCATACACCTTGTCGCGAACAGCAAGCAAGTCGTCGACACCAGTTGCATTGCTCACCTGTGTGGTGGTCGACGGGCCAAAGAAGGTCTTCGACATCTCGGTTGAATACACCACATTGTTGATGGTGATATGGGCATCGGTGGCGAGTTCACTGCTGGCTCTGAGCTTCAGGCGCAGCACGGCACCCTCGTTGCCATTGAACACATCGTTATTCAGTGAGTATGCCACGATACGGTAGGCCTCACCGTTGTCCTTCGACATGATGTTGTGGCCAGCCAAACGGCTGGTGACATCGAGGCTATTGCCCACGACCGTGAGGCCAGCAGGCAGAACCACGTCGAACTGCATTGAGGCATAGTCTATCTCGTTGTTCAGTTTTATCTCCACGCTCTTCACCTCATCGGGCGCGATGGAGAAGTTGTCGATCGACACGAAGTCGTCGGTTGTCACCTCGGGAGCCTCATGAATCACCGTTTCAGTGCCCGAGAGTATGATGTTGACGAGTCTCGTCACGTCGGTCACGTTTATTTTGCCGTCACCATTCAAGTCGCCACGTAACATGTCTTTGGGTATAACGCCCAGAATCATGTTCACAAGTGTGGTGACGTCGGTCACATTCACATTGCCATCACCATTCACATCGCCAACAATAAGGGCCTTGTAGATGGTGAAATCTTTCCATTGGTCGGCTGCTCTATAATCATCGACGTTATTGACCAAGAGTTCGACCTTCGAGGGTATGATACCAGCCCACACACTATCGCCCAGTGCTGGTACATCGGTAGGTTTCGACACAAGTTTACGCAGCTTGCTCATGCCCATCATGGCACGAGTGCCAATGTAGGAGACGTTGGCAGGAATCGTAACTTCCTCTATATCCTTAAGTCCCAGAAAAGCGTAATCGCCTATTTCGGTAAGCGCCTTCATCGACTTCATGTCGATTGTCTGCAAACCCGACTTCACAAAGGCTTCAGCATCAATCAAGCTAAGACGGGCACAATTCCTGAACTGGATGCGCGAAAGACTGCTACAACCATTAAAGGCGCTGACACCCAGATGCTGTATCGAGTTATCTATAATCACCTCGGTGAGATTGGTGCAACCCAAGAAGGCATAGGCCTCAATCACATTGGGGTTGGTCTTCACCGACGTTAACTGTTCGCAACGCGAAAATGCGCCCTTTCCTATCGTCTTGATGGCTGCCGGTGT
>JAEEVB010000100.1 GCA_016287065.1 Muribaculaceae bacterium | reverse complement strand
TTCAATATGCCTATCGACAAGCCGAATACAACCGCCATAGGCAACCCGATGATATAGAACTCGATGGCGAAGATGATGCCCACAAACAGCGACACCAGCGCCTGGCCACGGAAGTAGCGGCTCATGGTGCCCGTCACATCGTTCATGATGCGCAAGGCCGTGCGGCGATAGCGAGGCGGAATGGCCGCCTTGAACCCGCGCGTAATCTTGTCGTAGTCAATCATCACGAAGAACATGTAGAGCAACGCCAGCAGCCAAGCCACCACAGTGATAATTACCTTGAGCGTGCCACCCAAGAACGACCATGTGCTCGAAACCACCTGGTCGAAGATGTTCATCCACTGTTCTTGCGTGAACAGGCTCTTGATATAGTCAATGTTCAGATAATCATTGATAAACTGCGTTATCTCAACCGGTATCTCACGACCCTTCAATTCGGCCTGTGCATAGGCACTGAGCAACTCGCCCATCTCGCCAAATTCTTTCGCCACATAAGGGAACAGATACCTCACCACAAGATATATCACGCCAAAGAACAGCACCAGCGTGAGTATCGTCGGAATGATGCGGTTCTTCATGAACAGGATTTTCCTGAAGAACTCCACAATGGGATTCAGCATATAGGCCAGCACGCAACCCACCAGGAAAGGCAGCAGCACACTGCTCAGGTAGTTGATGAGATAGATGCCCACCCCAATGCACACAAGCGCTATCACAAGGCGCACCACTCGGTCAAGGTCATATTTTCTAGCCTCAGTTTCAGCCATAGTCGGTTTATTTTGATATTTCAATGCAAATTTAACGATAACCAATTAATTTTGTGCTATCTTTGCCAAAAAAATTCTAGAATGACCCTTTTCAAGCCCCATATCAACCCACACACTTTAGTGGTCGTCACGGGTCCCACCGCGTCGGGAAAGACCGCTGCCGCCATTGCGCTGGCACAGCGGCTGGGGTGCGAAATCATCAATGCCGACTCACGCCAGATTTACAAGGAAATCCCTATCTGCACTGCGGCCCCTACCGCCGCCGAGCAAGCTCTCGTCAAGCATCATTTCGTGGCCACCAAGAGCATTACCGACTATTACAGTGCCTCGCAGTTCGAGACCGATGTGATGGCGCTCCTGCCCTCGTTCTGGAGCAAAGGCGACTATGCCGTGATGTGCGGTGGCTCTATGCTCTATGTCGACGCTGTGTGCCGTGGCATCGACGAGATGCCCGACATCTCGCCCGAGGTGCGCACCGCCGTCAAGGCGCAACTGGCACAGGAGGGATTGCAGCCGCTGCTCGACGAGCTCCAGCGACTCGATCCCGAGTACTATGCCATCGTCGACAAGCAGAACACCAAACGAGTGGCACATGCCGTGGAGATTTGCCGGCAGACAGGCGTCACCTACACCTCGCTACGCACCGGCACCGTCAAGCAGCGGCCTTTCAACATCGTGAAGGTTGCCATCGGCCTCGACCGCCCCACCCTGTTCGACCGCATCAACCGCCGTGTCGACCGCATGATGGAGCAAGGCCTCGTTGATGAAGCCCGCAGCGTCTACCATCTGCGCCACCTCAACGCCCTCAACACTGTGGGCATGAAAGAGATATTTGCCTACTTCGACGGCACTATGGATCTGGTCACTGCCCGTGAGCGTATCAAGAAGAACACCCGCGTCTATGCCAAGAAGCAGCTCACCTGGCTCGCACGCGACCCGTCGATCCATTGGCTCAACGCCGAGCAAATTGTTGACCTCGACCCTGTTTCACTTCTTTAACCAGTCGAATTTGGGCATATCGCAGTTTTTCACTAACTTCGCACCCTAAATAAGAAAAAGCATTATCAACTAAATAACATTTTTCAACATGAAATTACTTGAAGGAAAAGTCGCTCTCGTCACCGGTGCCGCCCGTGGTATTGGCAAGGCGATTGCGCTCAAGTTCGCCGCCGAAGGCGCCGACATCGCATTCACCGACCTCGTTATCGACGAGAACGGCAAGCAGACCGAAGAAGAAATCGCTGCTCTGGGCGTCAAGGCTAAAGGCTATGCCAGCAATGCTGCCGACTTTGCTCAGACCGAGCAGGTTGTAGCTCAAATCAAGGAGGAATTCGGACACATCGACATCCTCGTCAACAATGCAGGTATCACCAAGGACTCGCTCATGATGCGCATGACCGAGCAGCAGTGGGATGCCGTGATTGCCGTTAACCTCAAGTCGGCATTCAACTTCATCCACGCACTCGTGCCCATCATGATGCGCCAGCGTGGCGGCTCCATCATCAACATGGCAAGCGTGGTGGGCGTGCACGGCAATGCCGGACAGGCCAACTATGCAGCCTCTAAGGCTGGCCTCATCGCCCTCGCCAAGAGTGTGGCTCAGGAGATGGGCAGCCGCGGCATTCGTGCCAACGCCATCGCCCCAGGCTTTATCGACACTGCCATGACGCAGGCTCTGCCCGACGAGGTGCGCAAGGAGTGGACCATGAAGATACCCCTGCGCCGCGGCGGCACAGTCGACGACATTGCCAATGTCGCCACCTTCCTCGCCAGCGACCTCTCGAGCTATGTCACTGGCCAGGTCATCCAGGTCGACGGCGGTATGAACATGTAATTGTCGGCAAGCATTTGCTACACAAAAAACTACGGCGAGGCCTGTGGGCTTCGCCGTTTTTTTCTTTTATTTCGCTCAGAGATCTCGGAGTTCTCAGAGCTCTCAGAATTCTCAAAGCCACCCTCAACCCTAAACCCTCAACCGCGAGCACAGCTCGCATCTCAATCGGTGCCTTCGGTGATTTCGGTCTTGAGCAGTTCGTCGTACTCGGTCCACTCGGGGTCTTCCTCGGCATAGAACGAGAGGGGCAACTGCTCAAAGGGCGCCAGGGCTTCGTTGAACTTGCGCTGGAAGATGTGCAGGCTGCGCGTGTAGAACACCCAGTTGCGCTCGCCATCGCCGGTGTAGATGCCCGTGATGATGGCTACGGGGTCCTTTCTGAAGCACTCGCTCAGCGCAGCGTTCACCTCGTCCATGAGCATCGAGGTCTTGTAGCGGGGCATGCCGTTGCGGTCGCCCTCGTAGGTCCAGGTCACCTCCACACGGTAGTTAAACACGCCCAAGGCGCGAGCCTCGTCCATTTCGCGGCGGCCAGTCACGATTATCACATTGCCATTCTCGGCCTCGGTGGGAGCGCTCCACCACTCGTCGCTCAATTTCAGTCGTCCCATAACTTTTTTGCATTTCAGGCTATAAAATTAGTCATTTTCCATCATTTTAGCACGATTTTTGCTTTCTATTTTTCCATATCAGGCAAAAAAAGCCTACCTTTATCACATTATTATAACACGCCCGCTTATGAACGTTCTTGTCACCATTTTCCTTATCGTGCTCATCGCCGCCCTCGCCACGCTGCTCTTTCTCTCCAACCGCAAAGTTGAGGCCAAGCAGCAGGAGTTCAACCGCATCTATCAAGACAAGCAGCATGAATTCAGCCAGAGGCTGGAAGTCAAGCAACAGGAGTTTGACCGCAAAACCGAAGCCAAGCAACAGGAATTCAACCAAATCATCGAGGCCAAGCAGCAAGAGTTGCGTTCTCTCGACACCGAGCGTGCAGCATTGCAGCAGCGGCTCGAATTCCTAGAACAGGAGCGTCAGCAGCTGGCCGAAGAATCGAAGTTGGTGTTCAACAAAGTGGCCTCCGACCTGCTCGCCCAGCATGGCAAGACGTTGCGCGAAGCCAGCCAGCAACAAATCTCGCAACTGCTCAGTCCCTTCACCACCAACCTTGAGCAGCTCAAGAAAACACTCGGCGATTACTCGCTGCAGCAAGTGCGCTACAGTGAGCAGCTCAAAGAGCAAATCAAGGGCCTGAGCGACCTGAACCAGACCATAGGCGACGAGGCCAAGGAACTCTCGAACGCGCTGCGTGGCAACAGCAAGACGCAAGGCGACTGGGGCGAGATGATCCTGAGCCGCATACTCGAGAACTCTGGGCTCGTGGAAGGGGTAAACTACCACCAGCAACTCACCCAGAACCCCGACGGCACGCTCATCACCAACGACCAGGGCAAGAGTCTGCGTCCCGACGTGGTGCTGCACCTCCCCGATGGCAAGAACCTGGTGGTCGACTCCAAGGTGTCGCTCACGGCCTACACCCAGTGGGCCAACGAAGACGATGAACAACAGCGCAAGAAACACATGAACGAGCACCTCGCTTCGGTTAAACGCCACATCGACGAACTCCAGAACAAACGCTATGAGCAATGGGTGGCCAATGCCGCCGACTTCGTCATGCTCTTCATCCCCAACGAGGCTGCCTATATCCAGGCCATGCAGGCCGACAACGACCTGTGGCAATATGCCTACAAGCGCAATGTGGTTATCGTGAGCCCCACGCACCTTATCTCCACCGTCAAGCTCATCGACCAGCTCTGGACACGTGAGCTCCAGAACAAGAACGCCATGAAGATTGCCGAAGAGGCCGGCAAGATGCTCGACAAGTTCTCGGCTTTTGCCGACGACCTGAAGGCCATCAACAAGGCGCTCAACAGCGCGCAGCAGAGCTATGACGCTGCCTGGAACAAACTCACCGATGGCAAGGGCAACCTCGTGACCCGTGCCCAGAAGGTGCAGCAGCTCGGCGCCAAAGCCACCAAACAACTCCCCACCCCCACCGGAACCGCCGACAACCCCTAAAGTCTTCGGAGTGGCTCTACATGGCGCCGAATTCATTGAGAATTTCGACAACTGATAACTACACCTGGCATAGTATGGGCTGCCTTTTTGCAATATTAATCTCTATTATCCTGATTTCCATGATTATGGCATCAGAAGGCTATAGTTTCTGGGGTGCCGTGCTATATATTATTGGAATCATGGTGGGATATGTCTTCTTTTCTAATCTTGGCGACATATACCGCTACTTCAGAGACAAGATCAGGAACTATCGCATCGAGAGAAAGAAGTGCAAGCAGGAAGAGGTGCGACTCGAGCAGCAGGATGAACAGCGCAAGCGGGCCGAAGAACGCTTGCTTCAAGTTGCCGAGAGCATTCGTATCAATTCCAATATATGCCCCATTAAGCCTGAGCAACTACAACAACAGAAAGAGGATAACCAACACAGACTACAGGAGCGAGAAAAACACTTCTTCGTGTGTCACCTTGCAGGACGCAGTTATCACGATGCCGATAAGGTTAAGGACCTGCTGAAAGTGGGCACACCTCTGCTACTCAAGCGTGAACCCGACAATCCCCACGACAAGAATGCTGTAGCAGTGATGTTTCACAATATCTTTAACGGCAAAGACTACTGCCTGGGCTATATTCCTCGCGAGTTTAATAAGCCGCTCGCCCAAATTCTTGATGCCGGCCATAGCGACCTGTTCCAGTGCACAATACTCGAAGCAGACCCCTATGCACACCCCGAAGAGCAAATCCATCTCGCCATCGACATTTTGCCGACAAGGGAGTCACAAACCATCTAGTTAATCTAGCATTTCTAGCCGGTCTAGCCAGTCTGGTCTGCCTAGCCTATCTGGCCGGTCTGGCAGCTCTAGAATATCAAGTCAGAATCTAGAAAATGCAGTGGATTTGGTAGTTACAAAAATTATTCGTAACTTTGCAGCCCATTTTCAAGCAAATGGCTTGAATTGTATTGCACGGCAAGGTCCGTGCCACAGGCCGAAAATCGGCAAAGGTTACCGTCCGATGTGATTGTCGCACAGTGATCTTCAAGTTGAACATAATCATTACATTATGAAAAAAAGTGTAATAACTATTGCAATTTTAACGCTATTCATTCTTTTCGCAACTTCGGGTAACTATAATCCTGCCGAATCGGCGGTGGGAAGCATGGCCCCCAACTTCACCATCAGCAATGCCGACACTACGCTCTCGCTGCAGCAGCTGCGAGGCAACTATGTGCTGGTCACCTTCTGGGACTCGGCCGAGCCACAGTCGCGCATCGCTAACATGCAATATGACCGCACCAAGGCCAATTATATCCACATTGGCATCAACTCCGACCGTAGTCAGGCCATTCTGGGCGAACTGTGCCACATCGACGGCCTCGACGCTACCCTGCAGTTCCATACCGATGCCGACAGTCCTATCCTCACCCAGTGGAAGCAGACGCGCGAACAACTGCACTCTTTCCTTATCGACCCGCAGGGCACCATCATTGCCCTGAATCCCTCGACCGAGGCCCTGCAGGCACTCTAAGCGAGAAGACGTGAACAGGGGTTTTAGACAGAACGACAGAAGGAAAAGATTTTTAGACAGAAGGACAGAAGGACATATTTTTTGTGCAAAGCCGGCTGACGCCGGTTTTTTTGTTTTATGGGGATGGAGGGGAAGGATGAATCTTTTGGGAAAAACGGGAAATTGGGGAAATCATCAGTTTTCAGTTTTCAGTTAAAGATTATAGATAATCTAGACGCGCTAGCCGGCCTAGCCTATCTAGCCGCTCTAGATGCGCAGATGGGATGGTGGGGAAGCGTGGGAAAGATGGGAAAAATGGGAATTTTGAGAATTTTGATTCATGTAGGAAGGATGGGGAAAAGGCGGTTTTGGGGAATTTTGGTGTTTTCATGGGAGTTTCGTTTATATAATGTGCGGGTGGGCGAAGATAATGTGCGGGTGATGCTTGCGCTATGCTAAATGCACGCAAGCACGCCACAAGGCTCGCGAAACGAGGACGGAGGTTAGACAGAACGACAGAAAGAAAAGATTTTTAGACAGAAGGATAGAAGGACATAAGGTTGTTTCTACAGTTGTCAGTATTAATCTCGGAGAACTCGGAGATCTCGGAGATCTCGGAGGTCTCGGAGGGCGGACAGGGCACGCGCTGACTGAGGCTCGCTGAACGCACACCGCTCTGGCGAGCGACTCTTGCTGCTCGCTCAGTCGAGCTTAAGGTTGTCCCTACATTTGCTGCTCGCTCAGTCGAGCTTAAGGTTGTCCCTACAATTCTCGGAGGGCACGGGATGGTGGGGGGAAGGTTATTTAAAAGGGAAGGGGAAAGGGAAATGAAAAGGGGCGGCTCAATCACTGAGGCGCCCCTTCGGGTTACTATGAGAAACTAACTGTTATTGTTTCATAGGGTTCGTGGTGCGGATTAACGCATCACCTTGCTGGTTGAGATAGAACCGTCGGTGTAACGGGTGACGATGATGTTCACGCCGCTGAAGGGCTCGTTGCTCTCCATACCGGCCAGGTTGTAATACTTCACACCAGCAACAGTCTTGTCGGCATCGATGTTAACAACACCAGTAAGCACTGCACTAGTCACAGGAACTGAAGTGGTACCTTCAGCAATGTAGTACTTGCCATCGCCAGCCTTGCTACCAGTGTTGAGATTGTCGTTGCGCGTGAAATAGAGGCGTACGATGAAGTCGGCGTTGAAGCTATCAGAGCCCGTCAACCTCTTGGCGCCGAAAGTACCCTTATAGATATTATCTTCAAGCATATCAAGACCAATCTTATAGTTGGATTTGAATGTACTGAGATCTAATTCGGGATAAGTAGCTTCATCAAATTTATATTCACCGTTCTCACGGAAACGATAAGAATAGTCAGTTTCACCGGGCTTCAGCTGATCAACAGGTTTCTCACCAAGGTAGCTGGGATCGACCTTACGCCAAGCGCGCATCTTGTAGAAGCCAAATCCATCAGGAATTTCAGCGGCTTTCACATTCAAGGAAATGGTGTAATAAGTATATTGAACACCATTAATCGTGAAGTCATACTTCTCAGATTTGTTACCCATTACAAGATCTTGTTCTACTTCAAGTTTACCGCTAGCAAGATTCTGGAGCGAAGCACCATAGGTGTTGTAGTCTTCACGGTCATTGCCATCTTCATCGACAGCTGCCGAGGGAGCGAACACCTCAACAACAGGAGCATAGGTGTAAACATCGGCCTTGCCGTGAATGAAATTATCAACGAACTTAGCCCAAGCAGTGGTTGCCCCATTGGTAAAGTTCACCTGACTGGTATAGTCTTGGTTCATAGCCACAGTGTAGAACTCACCCTGGTTACCAGCTTGACCATTAGGAGACACATCTTGTTCATTATCGGCAGAACCGGTAATAATTGCATAGGGTTTCTCGGCAGTGCCATAGGTTGAATCCCAACGATAAGCATAGTAACCGAGAATTTCACTCTTACTACTTTGCTTCACATAGATGTCAAAGTCGCTGGCAATGGGCAGAGCGTGATCAATATCAGTGTCAATTTGTTCTCTGTTGTAGACGCTTGATCTCATTGAGGTCTTGTGCGTAGGTATAACAATGCTGTTACTACGAGCATTGTTGCTGGTTTCACCATCTCCTACATCAAAGGGTTGTGCAGTGACAAGCGACACATAGTAGCCATAGCTATTGGGGTGCTGATTACCCGCAACACTTACCGAGAAGTTATCATAAA
>JAEEVB010000099.1 GCA_016287065.1 Muribaculaceae bacterium | reverse complement strand
ACCACCAGCCATCGAGCACCGAGAAGTTGAGCAGACCGTTCATCTCGGCCTTCTCGCCCGAAGTACCCGATGCCTCTAACGGACGGGTTGGCGTATTCAACCAGATGTCGACACCCGTGATGAGTCGTTTCGACACCATCATGTCGTAGTTCTCAAGGAAGATAATCTTGCCCAGGAACTGAGGCATCTTTGAGATTTCCACAATGCGGCGAATCAGGTCCTTGCCAGCACCGTCGGCGGGGTGAGCCTTGCCGGCATAGATGAACTGAACAGGGAATTGTTCGTTGTTCACAATCTTCTCGAGTCGCTCCAGATCGGTAAAGAGCAAGTGAGCACGCTTGTAGGTAGCAAAGCGACGGGCAAAGCCAATGAGCAGCGCGTTGGGGTTGATCTTGTCGACAATCGACATGATGCGGGTGGGATCGCCCTGGTTTTTGAGCCATGTCTTGCTGAAATCGCGGCGGACGAAGTCGATGAACTTGTTTTTCAGGCGCATGCGCATGTTCCAGATTTCTTCATCGGGAACCTTGAGAATGGGAGCCCAAGTCTTTTCTTCTTCTTGATGATTCATGAAGTCATCACCCAGTACCTTAGCATAATACTCTTTCCACTCCGAAGCGGCCCAAGTGGGCATGTGCACACCGTTGGTGACATATCCCACATGCGACTCCTCGGGGGCATAGCCCTTCCACACACCCTGGAACATCTTGCGCGACACCTGGCCGTGGAGCCAGCTCACGCCGTTAGATTCCTGAGTGGTGTTAAGCGCAAAGACACTCATTGAGAATTTCTCATCGGTATCGGGATTCTCGCGACCCATATTCATCAGATCTTGCCAGGTGATGCCCAACTTGGCAGGGAATTCACCCATGTATCGACCGAAGAGGTCTTCGTCGAAGTAGTCGTGACCAGCAGGCACCGGAGTGTGAACCGTGTAGAGCGAAGTGGCGCGCACCACCTCAAGCGCTTCGTTGAAGTTCAAGCCTTCCTCATTCACATAATCGACCAGACGCTGCAGGTTGAGCAGCGCTGCATGGCCTTCGTTGCAGTGATACAGGTCGGTCTTGATGCCAAGTTTCTTGAGCATCATCACGCCACCAATACCCAGCAGATACTCCTGCTTGATGCGGTTTTCCCAATCGCCACCATAGAGTTGATGAGTGATGGGACGGTCGAAATCGCCATTGATGTCGAGGTCGGTATCGAGCAGATACAGGCTCATGCGGCCCACATTCACGCGCCAAACCTTGGCATAGACCATGCGACCAGGATAAGGCACCTCAAGCACCATTTGCTGTCCGTGCTCATCGATAACGGGATCGATGGGCAGCTGGTCGAAATTCTGTGCCTCATAGTTAGCAATCTGCTGCCCGTCGATAGAGAGCGACTGCGTGAAATATCCATAACGATACAGGAAACCCACAGCCGTCATTCTCACACGGCGGTCACTAGCCTCCTTGATGTAGTCGCCGGCAAGAATACCCAGACCACCTGAATAAATCTTGAGTGCATTGCATAGACCATATTCCATGCTGAAGTAAGATACCGATGGCAAGTCTTCGCGCATGGGTTCTTCCATATACTTCTTGAATTGATCAAACACGCGATCGATGCGTGCAACGAGTGCCTTGTCATTAGCCATCTCGTCGAGTCGAGCCGATGGCAGTTTGTGCAGCAGCATCACGGGGTTTTGTCCAGTTTTGCGCCACAGTTCCCTGTCAAGGTCATGGAACAAGTTCTTGCCCTCGCTGTTCCACACCCACCACAGGTTGCGTGAGAGTTCTTCCAGTTTCCTCAAAGGTTCGGGAAGTGCTGTTTTCACTGTTATACTCCTCCACATGGGAGCATTAGAATTGTTAGTCTTAATTTTCATATATATCTAAAAAATTATTTAGTTTCAATATCGTTCAAGCCATAGGCTTCGAGGTAATACTTGATGAAATTGCTCCACGACGCCATACGAGCTGTGCGCTTGGCTTGCTGAGCAATCTTTGCCATCGCCTTTGAGTCAAGAGCAGCAAAGTGACTGATGAAATCTTGAATCTCAACCACACAGTGGTGATAATTGTGGTCGGTGCGGTCAATCACTTTCACGCCGCAGTCCTCAAACTTGTCGGCCACATCACTCAGCACCCACTGACCGAATCCAGAAAGATTGGTAGTGACAGTAGGCACACCGAATGCGATGCTCTCGAGCGGTGTGTAGCCCCATGGTTCATAATAGGAAGCAAACACGGTAAGGTCAAGTCCTATGAGCAGTTCATAGTAGGCCATATCGAAGATGCCGTCGTCGCCATTCAGATAGCAAGGCACATAAATCACATGCACATTGTCGGCCGCATCGTTGTTGAAGCCCATGTGACGCATGGTGCTCAAGATGGGATCACCCTCTGGATTGTTCAGCTTATGAGTGATGCATGGTTCCTGCAACGTGGTGTGCTTGCCCTTGGCGAGCGATTCGGCCAGATCGGTGCGAGCCTCCTTGGTCCAACCAGGAACGAGCACAAATGCCAAGACCTGTGTCGAGGCATCGGTGCGCAATTCGTTCATGGTGTCAAGAAACATGTCGAGTCCCTTGTTGCGGAACTCCTGACGGCCCGAAGTGCCCACGATGAGAGTGTTCTTGCCATAGCGTTTGCCCGTGAGCATGGTAGCCACCTGCAGCAGTTTGGCTCGTGCCTTATTGCGACAGGCATCAAAATCGGCAGCCTTTGGCACAAAGTTCTGCTCAAAGCCGTTGGGCGTTATGAGCGGCTTGCGTTCCAGCAGTTGCTCGCATTCACGAGCAGTGACCTCGCTCACCGTGGTAAAAGCGGTGGCCTGCTGGGCAGCAGTTTTCTCAACCGAGTGCTTGGCTTCCACATTCAGCTCCTGCGCCATCTGGTCGCCAAAGTAGCCAGGCAGATAGGCATATAGTTGCTTGCCGTTGCCACTGATGCTGCGGCCCGTGGTGGTGGCATGGGTAGTAAACACTGTGGTAGCTTCGGGCAGATGCAGTTTCACATGCAGCAGGCCCATGCCCACGGTCCACTCGTCGAAGTGGGCCACCACATGCTTGGGATCAATCCCTTTCCACTGCACAAGGCTCTCGATGACCAGTGCTGAGGCTTCGGCAAAGATGCACGACTCGTCGTAGTCGCCATAACCATGTAGCGAGTCCACACCATAGTGCTCCCACATGGTTGCATAGAGGTCGTTTCGGGTTGCATAGAGCTGGTCAAATTTCACCAGCACCACAAGCGGACGGCCGGGCACATCCCAGCGACCCGTACGCACCCTAACGTCCTCAGGCACCAGGCCAGAACGCTTCCATGCATCGAGCGGAGTCTTCATCTCCTTAAAGAATGGCGATGGCTTATCGGCCGACCAAATGTCAGGACCGATAAAAACCACTTTATCTTTGAAAAGCTTTTGTAGGGTTTTGGCCTTTGTCGACAGCACAGCATAGATGCCGCCTACCTTATTACAGACCTCCCAACTTGTTTCAAACAACAAATCAAGCATTGTGCTTCTCTTTATTTACCTTAAATGAAAGTGCAAATTTACAAAAAAAATCTCTAACTCAATCATTTCCATGACTCGGCAACTTAATCCACCAATCAACTGTTTTTTATAACCCATTGAAAAACAAGCGGATATCACAACTGGCAAATTTAAATATTTTTCAAAAAAACAAATTGATGAAAATCGTTTGCCATCTTATTTTCAATGCATTACAAAAAATGCAATCGTTTTCATGAATAAATCGGCAGTAGTATGCAAATTCTCGCACAACGCGGGTATCACGCAACCTCGCTAAGATACTCACGCAAAGCGGGTGGCAGGCAACCACGAAGTGCTCGCGACCGAACGGGATTCTTTTTTGACAGAAGAACAAAAGTTATTTAGACATAAGAACATAAGAACAAAAGTAATTTAGACAAAAGAACATAAGGACAAAAGTAGTTTAGACAAAAGAACAGAAGGACAAAAGGTTGCAAAGACGCTACAAGATTCACACAAAGCTGGTTTCACGCAAAGCCGGCTGACGCCGGTTGTTTTTTAAGCCATTCTAGCCGCCCTAGCCGTGTATCGTCCTGAAAAAAGTTGACTCGGGAAAAGTTAATAATATGTTAATTCAAAAAGAGATTACGGGTAATTGGTCCCGAGTCCTTGTTGTTTGCATAGAATGGTGTGGGGCTCGATGCCCCACCCATTTTAGGTCGGACTACGGTCTAAAAGGTCGTCGTCCTTGTTGTTTGCGACGGCAAATTTATCAATTTTTTCTGACATGTCACTGTATTTGCTGTAATAAGGCCTCCATAGCCTCGTCTGTTTGCCGCTCATCAGATGTGCCTGGTCGGGCGTGAAATATCCGAGGCTGAGGTGTGGCCGGATTGAATTGTAAGTGTTTATTATTTGTCTCAATCTCTTCTCCGCATTGTCCTGTGTCAAATCCGCGAGCTCGATGAACTCCTTCTTCAGGATGCCGTTGACGCGTTCGGCGATGGCATTTTCCCTGGGGTCTCCGTGCTCGGTCATGCTGGGCATCATCTTGTGCCTCTTGAGCATGGCGATGTACTTGCTCGCACAATACTGCGATCCCCTGTCGCTGTGATGGATGAGGCCTTTTGTGTCGTCGCACTGTCTGAGCGCCATCTTCAGCGCGGCAATGGCATTGGCGGCAAGGAGGTTGTCAGAGAACTTCCAGCCCACGATTTTCTTTGAGTAGGCATCTGTGATCAGATAGAGATAATAGAACCTGTCACCAAGCAATATGTAGGTTATGTCGCTGACCCATATCTCGTTGGGGCGGCTTGGGACGACGTCGGCAATAAGGTTGGGATACACCGGGAAATGATGGTTGGAGTATGTTGTCCGTGTCCTTTTCCTGCGCGGCTTCGCCAACATGCCCGCGCTCCTGAGGATGCCGAAGAGCCTGTCCCGGCCTATTTCCAGACCGTAGTTCCTTGAAAGCATATATTGCATCTTGCGTACGCCAACACGAGGCATCACAGCCCGTATCTCCTTGGCCGATTCCAATATCATGTCCTCCTGGACTGATGTCAGGCTCTTGCGGTTGAGGCTCTGGTAATAAGCTTGCTTGCTGCAGCCAAACAATCCGCACAGATAATCCACGCCGAGCCATGGATAATCCACGCGCAAGCTCTCTATTGTTTGGCTCCAGATTTTTTTCTTATTGGAACCTCGTAGGTGCGTTCGGCTATGTCTATCATGCGGTTCAGGGCAAGGGTCATGGTTCGCTCACGCTCCAGCTCGGTGCGCAGGCGAAGAATCTCCAGGTCCTTGGCCTTCTCCGAATCCGTCGGCCTGACAGGAACAGGCGAGGAATCAGGGGTCTTCACTCTTTGACGTTTTTCTTCTTTCATCTGGCGTTCATAAGTCTCCTCGGGCGTCTCCGGAATGATCTGATTGCCGTCTGTGTACTTCTTTATCCAGCGGGAGAGTGTGCTGTGACCGGATATTCCGTACTTTCTCATGATGCTCTGCTGGCTGTAATCGCCGGCTTCCAGATATTCCTGGATAATCATCCGCTTCTCATCGTCCGAAAAATGCTTTACTTTTTGACGTTTCATCCTAAAATAAGTTTAATTTTTAGTCAACCTATTTCAGGACAAGACACTCGGATGGCTCGAATGGGATGGAGGGGAAGCGTGGGAACGGTGGGAAAAGTGGGAAAAGTTTTGATTATTTTCGTAATTAACTGGTTTTAAGTGTATTAATTGTTTTATCATCATACTGCATTCGTTCGAGATTATACCACTTTCGTTAATGTTTATACCACTTCCGTTGGGTTTTATTCCACATTGGGTCGAGTGGTGCTTACTAAGGCTTGTGCGTGTTGACGCATGGGCGAAGATAAAAGATGGGAAGAATGTTGCCAATGTGAAACGCAAATAGGCCAAATATGCGTCCCAAATGTAGCTTGCTGTCAGATTTCGCGCCGAAAAAGATAGGAAACGGCACAAAAAAAGCCCAACCGAAGATGAGCCTTAAAGTGAAAACATATCTGATGTAAAAAATTTGGCAAGTTGTTTTCAACTATTTATTTGTCTCAATTTTGACATACACTGTATGCAACTGTTGCTTTTTGTCATAAACGTCTATCCCATTTGGACAAAAACTAATTGAGTGGATGTTTTTCAACTTCCATTTCTTGCACAACAAGTGTCTGAACGAATGATAGTATGGATTTGAGGAATTTAATGAAACAAATACTCCTAATTCAATTTTTTTCGACCTTGTGGTAAAAACTCCGTTGAGAAGAAAAGAATCAATCCAGCAGTTTTCTTTAGTTTTTACCTCTAAAACAAGCGGAATATAACCTGGATAATTAGAGACACTTAAAGAGTCGATTGTGTGCGCATTCAAAAGCGGACATAATATTTCGAAATCGTCAGCAGAAATGGGAATTGAGTCATACTGTGGAAAAGGGTTTGTCTTATAAAACGTACAAGGAAGCCCATCAACGACCAAAAAAGCAGGTCGAGAGTAAACATATTCTTCTAACGTCCCATTGTAATGGAATGGCATAGAGATTCCATACATTTCAATGTCGCCATCTATCATGATAGAATCGTTTGTATTATCATGCTCCGATATTATTGATTGTGTTTGTGCATTTATACAAATAGTACACAATATCAATACGATGTAAGTTATAAGTCTTTTCATTATAATAACATAAGTTCTCATAATTTGGAAATTTTATTTTCGCATTTTCAATTGCAAATGTACAACAATTTTTTTAACAAAGGCTATTTCACTTGTGATAATTACATCGTCTTGCAAAATCAGTTAGGATGCCTGTGAACGAGCGTCCTATGTTGTCCTTGTAAAACTCCTTGATATTCATGACCGAGGCATAATACTTGCGTGAGAACCAACGGCGGCGTTTGCGATTTTGCGGCACTGTTCTGGCGAGGAATGCAGAAGGAAAATGCTGAATGGCGATAAAACCCGAATTAAATGTGACCACAAAAAGTCAGGCGAGGTGTGAATTCCTCGCCTGACAAATATCTGTAAAATTACAAATTAGACTTCTTCGTAGGGGACATCCTCGGCGGAGCCGCTGTTGCCTTGCGGGCCATTGGCACCACCACCTTGCTGGAAGGGGTTACCACCCTGCTGGAAGGGGTTACCGCCCTGGAAACCGCCAGCACCGGGTTGCGGGCCACCTGCTCCAGGTTGAGCACCGCCTGCCTGACCGTACATCTCTTGCGAGATGGCGTGGAAGCGTTCGTTGAGCTCGTTCATGGCAGCGTCGATGGCTGCAATGTCCTGACTCTTGTGAGCCTCTTTGAGTTTGTTGAGCGATTCCTCGATAGTAGCCTTCTTGTCGGCGGGCAGTTTGTCGCCCAGATCCTTCAGGCTCTTCTCAGTCTGGAAAATCATGGCGTCGGCCTGATTGATCTTGTCGATGCGCTCCTTCTCCTTCTGGTCGGCAGCAGCATTGGCAGCAGCTTCATCCTTCATGCGCTGGATTTCAGCATCGGTCAAACCGCTCGACGACTCGATGCGGATGCTCTGCTCCTTACCGGTGGCCTTGTCAACAGCCTTCACATTCATGATACCATTGGCATCGACTTCGAATGACACTTCGATCTGTGGCACGCCACGCGGTGCTGGGGTGATGCCATCGAGGTGGAACTTGCCGAGTGTCTTGCAGTCGCGTGCCATAGGACGCTCGCCCTGAAGCACATGAATCTCGACCGAGGGTTGGTTGTCGACAGCCGTTGAGAACACCTGGCTCTTGCGAATAGGAATTGTGGTATTGGCATCGATGAGCTTGGTCATCACACCGCCCAGGGTTTCGATACCCACTGACAGGGGCACCACATCGAGCAGCAAAACATCCTTCACATCACCGCTGAGCACACCGCCTTGAATAGCGGCACCCACAGCCACCACTTCGTCGGGGTTCACACCCTTAGAAGGAGCTTTGCCGAAGAACTTCTGGACGATTTCCTGAACAGCAGGAATACGGGTTGAGCCACCCACCAAAATCACATCGTCGATGTCGCTAGTCGACAGACCAGCGTCGCTCAAAGCCTTGCGGCAAGGTTCGAGCGTAGACTGAATGAGGTCGTCGCACAATTGCTCAAATTTTGCACGAGTGAGGGTCTTCACCAAGTGCTTGGGAATACCGTTAACTGGCATAATATATGGCAGGTTGATTTCAGTGCTCATGGAGCTCGAGAGTTCAATCTTAGCCTTCTCGGCAGCTTCTTTCAGGCGCTGCAAAGCCATAGGATCCTTGCGCAGGTCAACACCTTCCTCGTTCTGGAATTCCTCGGCAAGCCAATTGATGATGCGCTGGTCGAAGTCATCACCACCCAGGTGCGTGTCACCATTGGTCGATTTCACTTCAAAGACGCCATCGCCCAGGTTCAAGATAGAGATATCGAAAGTACCGCCACCTAAGTCGAAGACGGCAATGTTCTTGTCGTCGGCACTCTTGTCAAGGCCATAAGCCAAAGCGGCTGCAGTCGGTTCGTTCACGATGCGCTGTACGTTGAGACCGGCAATCTCGCCAGCCT
>JAEEVB010000098.1 GCA_016287065.1 Muribaculaceae bacterium | reverse complement strand
CAACATGTAGTCCTCTTGGTGAAGCAGAGTAATAGCAATGTTGGCAATGGTTTCATCGCTTCTTTTGACAATGGCTTCACGATAGAAAGCACTATCATTATGGTGTTTTCCCACTTCCCGTGTTTTGATGGTGCGTTCATCGTCGGTGCCCCATTGTTCCAAACCACGCACCCGTAAATAGTCTTCATAATCAAGCAATAATTCCTGGAGACTTGCTTTTGCCACATTGATCAACCTTATTTCGGTCTCACTCGATGTAGCAGAGGCCGATGAACCCTCGGCGATATTCTGTTTACCGCTACGAGCTGCCTGCAACATCTGGTCGACAGTTCGGTCACTCTTTTTGAGAAATCTTTCAAGAAAATGAGCAGTGATATCGTAGATGCACTCTGCTTTTTGAAAAGCCAGCAACTTGCGATAGTCTCCTTTTTTAGGTAAGAAAGATTCCATAGAGATTTTTGATTTTGAGGGTGATTAATTATGCTTATAGGAGATATGAAGATAATAGGGCATATAGGGCTGATAGGGTTTATAGGGCTTATAGGACTTATGGGGAGAACTAGAGGGCGAGGCGAAAGCCGAGGTCGTTGCCCCGGTCGACGGGCGAGAAGTGGCCGCGGTACGACACGCGACAGTTCCTAGCGTAGTTGAACCAACCACCACCACGGAACACGCGGTCAGAGCCGGTAGCAGGGCCAGCGGGGTCGGTCTGCGAGCCGCTGCTGTAGTCGCCATACCAGTCGCAGCACCACTCCCACACGTTGCCGTTCATGTCATACAGCCCCAGCTCGTTGGCCTGCTTGGTTGCCACATTGTGCGTCTGGCTGCCGCTGTTGTCACCGTACCAAGCCACATCGCCGATGGAGTTGCTGCCGCTATACTTGTAAGCCCGACTATGCTTGCCGCCACGGGCGGCGTACTCCCACTGTGCCTCGGTGGGCAACTTAAATTGCTCACCTGTGAGTGAATTCAGCCGGTTGATAAACTGCTGGCAATCGTCACAGCTAACCTGTTCAACGGGCTTATATACGCCTTTGAATTTACTGGGATTGCTACCCATCACCGCCTGCCACAGCTCTTGCGTAACCTCGGTCTGACCGATGTAGTAAGGCGACAACGTCACGCTGTGTGCGGGCTTCTCGTGGTCATACGCATCACTGCCCTGCTCGCTCGTGGCGCCCATGGTGAACGTGCCGCCCTCCACCGCCACCATCGTGAACGACACACCGTTAACTGTGAAGGTTTTGTTCTGCATGGCAGGGCGGCTTTCGGACAGGGCACGCCCTGTCCCTACAGGTTGGCTATGAGACTGTTTCTTGGGTGGTTTGGGGGTGGTCTGCTTCTTGGATGGTGCCTGCTTTTTGGGTGGCTTGGTGGTAGTGGTGGCGGGCTTGCCGGGGCGGGTGATGTGACCGCCGGCCTGCTGTGCCAGGGCGAGTGTGGGCAGCATTGCCATCAAGAGGATTATGAAGTATTTTTTCATTGTTGTGAGAGTTTTGAGGGTTGTTGTTTATGGGGCTAATAGGTCTAATAATGGGGGTTACAAAGGGGTGCCAGACTTTGAGTACCAGCTGCCTTGGTCGGGCTGGCCGTTTTTAAATGAGCCATCGAAGTAGCTGCCATCGGCCTTGATGGTGTAGCGGCCACGCAAGAATTTGTTATCCTTGAAGGTGCCCTCGAAGGTGTCGCCATTCTCATAGGTAAAGGAGACATTGTCGCCTTCCATCTTGCCGTGCACAAAGGGACCCTTATAAAGGCGGCCATCACTGAAAGATGCCTCGCCAATGCCATGAGGCTGTCCCTGGTCATCGACAGGACCTGTATAGGAACTTACTCCCAAAGCTGACTTGAAATAGCTGTTTGTCACCACATTTGAGGCTTCGGCTGAGACCTGTTCGGTTGTCGAGGCGCTGTTGCTTGCCGGTTTGTCTTTAGAACCGCCTGCAATGAGCCACCATGCCAACAGAACCACAAGCAGGCCTGCCACAGCACCACCTATCACCTTAGGCGAGAGCCACGGAGAGCGAGGGGAATCCTGAGTATCATTGGAACTTTGGGAATCCTGAACATTTTGGGAATTCTGGGAAATTTGGGAAATCTTGGATTTTTTGGACTTTTTGGGCTGTTGCGGTTCTTCATTGCCACCGAGCACGGTACTCTCGTCGAAAGATTCAGCTACAGGTGCCTGCTTGACGGGGGCCTCGCGATTACCAGCAAGGAATTCCCTGACCTGCTGCACCGACTGCGGCCTGCCAGCACGGCGCAGGGTCATCATCCACTGCACGAGCTGACGGGTGCGCTCACTCACGCCGGCAGGATACTGAAAAGCATCATCGTCCTGCAACTCCGAGACTGTGGGAGGCTGTTTGCAAGAGAGCAACGTGTAGAGGGTGCCACCCAGTGCATAGAGGTCGGTCCACGGGCCGATGAGTTCCATCTTCTGGTCGATTTGTTCTGGCGGCGCATAGCCCGGGGTGTAGCACATGGCGGTGGTGGTGGTCGTGTATCCCTCGCCGGCCGTCAATTGCTTACTGGCACCGAAGTCGATCACTTTGACCACGCCTTGCGAATCGACCATCACGTTGCCCGGCTTCAGGTCGAGGTGCCAGATGCCCTGAGCGTGAACTGTGTCGAGTGCATCAAGCACTTGGTTGAGTACGCTGAGCGCCTCGGCCTCGGAGAGCGGTTGCTTGGTGCGCTTGAGCCGCTGCGAGAACGACTCACCGTCGACGTAGTCCATCACATAATAGGATGTGTCGTTCTCGTCGAAGAGGTCGTGGACTTGCACAATGTGCTCATTGTGCAACTTGCGCAGGCGGCGCGCCTCCTTGTTAAACTTATCGCGCTGTGAGTCGAAACTCTGCTGGTTGGCTGAATTGCTCACGCTCACGGTGTTGTGATCATGACGCTCACTGATGCCACGCATGAAAAATTCCTTCATGGCCATGCGCTCGTCGAATTTGGTGTTGATTACAACATAGGTATTGCCGAAACCACCTGAAGCGAGGCATTTCTCAACACGATACTTGCCCATTTGCAGTGTGGCATTCACCGAGAGCATCTCGTTATGATTAATTTGGTTTTGTTCAGACATAGTTGTTGTCGGTTATAGTAGCGAGACTGCGTCTCGCCGTACATAGACTTTTTTGAATTAAATGTGTGTTGCAAAGTTACGAATTATCTATTTTGTGGGCAATACTATTTGCAATTTCGAGAGGTGCTTAATTCTTGAGCCAGTGGGTGAAGCGCTTCCAAGCCGACTGTGGCTTGTCTTGAGCCACAGGGGTTGCTGACGGAGCAGCCTGCTCGAGCACAATTGCATTGTAACGCGAGGTGGCCTCGTCGTTAGGCTGCTGGTCGTCGGTCGATTCACGCTCCACGATGGCCACCTGCAGCATGTGTGCCGTGTGATTGTCGGCATTATCGGCGGTGAGGTCAATGAGCTGCTCCCGCAACTGCTGAGCAGGAGTTTCGGTCACAGTCTTGAACAATGCTTCGTCGGTGAACTGCTCGAGAACGCCGTCGCTGCACAGCATGAACCAGTCGCCAGGCTGCACATTGGTGGTGTGGGTGATGTCGAGTTTGGGGCGTCGCTCCTGGCAAGGCATAAGGGCGCGGGTTATGACATTCTTGCGAGCCGACGACGACATCTGCTCACGGGTAATCTCACCCGACAAATAGAGGTCGTAGACCAGCGAGTGATCGCGCGACTTGTAGAGGATGCCGATGCCCGGGCGCATGTGATAGATGCGGCTGTCGCCAATGTGCGCCATGGTCACACCACCGCGGTGCATGGCCACAAGTGTGAGAGTAGTTCCCATCTTGCGCAGGCTGCCATTGTCGTGCTCGTCGAGGCGGTCTTGTACCTCGTCGAGTGCACGACGCAGCACCTCGTCGGCCAGAGGCTGCTCGGGATTCCAGTGTGCCAGCAATTCTTTGGCCAACTCGCTGCACACCAGCTGGCTTGCTACCTCGCCATTCTCATGGCCTCCCATGCCATCGCACACGATGAAGAGGCGGTCGGCAGTGGTAGCAGCACCCACGAGGGGGTGCATGCTGTCTTCCTGGTTGTCGCGATGGCCCAGTTCCTGCATAGAGATGGGCTGATGTATAGAGAATTTCATGATTCAAGCGGTTTTTGGGTGAAACGCAGCAGCTGGGTTCCCAGCACAAGTTCGTCGCCATTGTCGAGCACAAGACGCTCGCCGTGAAGCACGGGCTCATCGTTGAGCAACACGGGGCGAGCCTGCATTTTCTCGGCATCGCGCAAGTCGCTGAGCACCACTTTCACATGGCCGCTCTTGGTAGTAATCGCCTCCAGGAGGCAGTGTTCGCGACTCATGGTCTTGTCGTCGGTGACAATGCCCACGGTAGCGCTACCCGACTGGCTTGCACGGCCCACAACGTTGCGGCCTTCGCTTAAAGTGTAATGCTGCCCATTGTGCGTGAGATAGCCTGGTACTGTGGCGGCTTCGCGTTCGGGAGCCAGAATGGTCTTGCCTGTGTCGAAGCGTACGCGAATGCGCACTCCACACTGTGGATTAGGGCACTTGACCATGAGCACAGGTTCGTCGTTGGGGTTTGTCACCTCCAGTCGCCCACGGCATGCAGGGCAGGTTATGATTTTGCTTTCCATATTTTATGTAGTTTTCAGATGTCAGTTGTCAGTTGTCAGATATCAGTTGTCAGTTATCAGTTTTTTGGCCAGCTCATGACGGGCATATCGTTGTCGAAATTGCCCCACATGACGGGGTGCTGGCGGTTGCGTGAAGACTCAGTCACGCCCTTGCTCACAAAGTCGAACAGTTCGCGCGCCGTGATGGTGCGGTTCAGGTCGGTATCGGCACCACCGCGCAATCCACGTTCGAGATAAGCGGTAAACAGGCTGTTTTTCCAGGTGCGTTTCTCGATTGATGTCTCGTTGGTGCGCGACGAGAGGAAGAACATGACGCTTGTCTCGGCAGGCTTGTGAGAGCGGCGATTGGTATTGCGTGCCTTACCCGAGTAGCAAGCATCGGCCCACACCATCTTGACTTTGGCAGGGCTGGCGAGCATGGCATGGGTAATATCGTCGTAACGCAACAGATTGTCGTAGCACACAAATCCGCCCGGCACGCCGTGGCCGCTGAAGAACATGATCACGGCATCGTCGGCACCGGCACGGGCAAAGAGGTCGGTCATGGCCTTTTTGACTGCCTCGACGGTAGCATTGCTGTTGGTGAGAATCACGGTTTCGGCATCCTGATGGCCATAGAGTGCTTTCATCACCTCGGCATCGTTGGCACTCAGTTTCAAATCGTTTCGGGTGCCGGGATAGTCGGCCATACCCACCAGCATCACATAACTCTTGGCACTGGCCGTGAGGGCCAGCACCAGGAATGTGATAAGGAGTTGCATTCGTTTAAGCATAGTTCTTGTAGTTGCTGTAGTGTATGAAATTAGACCATCTGCACATCGGCATCGTTCACATAGTCGGGCATGTCGGGGGCAAGGTCGTGCTGACCCTGATTCATGGCCATGCTGGGATCGTCGGGGTTGACCGTGGCCTCTTGAACAGATGCCTCAGCAAACTGGTCGACCGACAGATTCATGTCGCTGATGTCCTCGATGCGGTCTTGCTCATCAAACTGGTTGTTACGATTGGTATCGGCAATCGATACATCAAACACGCGGTCGTTGTCGACATCGATGAGTGCCACATGCACATCGTCGACCGACATGTGGCCCACATTCACCGGCTGCCCTTCAATCTCGCCGGTTTCCACACCCAAGAAGTGAACTTCGGGCTCGTGACCCCCACCTTCGGCGCCAGCAGTGTGAGCGGTGCCACCAGTGGGCTGGTCGTGCTGCTCGTGCTGCTCGGTGTGTCCGGCAGGTTGGTCGTGTTCTGCGGGCTGCTTGTCGGATTGAGCTTCGGGCTGCTCATGGTGCGTTTCGGTGTGATGTGCCGTGTGTTCTACTCCCGTGGGGTTCTGAGCCTCGTCGGCAATCTCGGGCTGCACCTGCTGGGCAAAGGCATCACGCTCGGCGGGAGTGAGGCTGTCCCACTCTTCAGAGGTATAGGTGCTGTAGACATTGCCATGCCAGTGGAAAACGCCACCCTCGCCCACTTGTTCGCGAGCGTCGGCAAAAGCGTCGGCAAAACTCTGGTTCTGGTCAACTTCGGCCACATGCAGTTCGCCTCCGGCTTCGTTGCCATCGGCAGCCACTTCGTCGTGGCTAAACAGGCGGGTAGCGGCAATGGTGCCGGCACCGAGCACGATGGCCGACGTTCCGGCGATGGCCACACGCTTCCAGGTATTGCCTCCTATTGTGTTACTACTGGTTTTCTGGTTGGCTGCGGGCTGTTGGGCTGCTGCTCCGTAGATGGTCTGGTCTTCAGTGTTCATAGTTGTGATATTTTTGTGGTTTGTAAAAATGTTCTGATGTTGCAAAATTACAATCCGGCCAAAGCGTTGTCAAGACTTTGGCCCGTGTTCTCCACAAAACATAGCGTTTTAGTGACGAAATGCCTTTGCGAGATGAGATTTTGCATCACCTCACCCAAATACTATTATTTCTGGTAGTTATTTCTTCCACTGCACCTTGCAATGAGGGCAGCCAGAACTCTGGCGCAGCATCTCGAAGTCTTGCAAATTGAGCAGTCGGCCACAAGCGGGGCACTTGTAGCAGCGCTTGGTGTCTTGCAGGAGCTGGTCTTGCTCGCGCGGAATGCGCGACGACTGCATAAAGGCAATGACGAAGAAGACGAGCGAGATGACGGCAGCGGCAATATAGAGGAAGAACACTGCCCCACCCCTGCCAATGCTGAAGCCCAGCACCATGGCAGCCATGGTGAGCAAGCCGGTGGCCGAACGCAGCGTGTTGAAGCGACGTTCCTTGATTTGCATCTGGAGTCGTTTTTCCTGGTATTCGTCCCACACCTGCTGCAACCCACTAATGTCGGCCATCTTGGGGATGAAAGGGTCGAGGATGTCCCATGTGAGTTTATAGTTCTCGCCGCCCAGGGTGATGCGGTCGCCGTGGGTGATATACTTGGCTTCGATTCCGCGATGGTTAACGAAAGTGTCGTTATCCACATTCAGGTTGGTGAGCAGCAGCGAGCCGTCGTTGCCAATGGTGAGTTTCACATGCTGTTGCGATACACTGCGGGGCACGCTGTCGGCGGCACCAAAGGCAGCACTCTTGCCATCGACGGTGATACGCAATTTGTTGGTTTCGGCATCACGACCTATCAAAATCTCTTTCATATTTAATTCATTTATTATCTAAAAAACAATTTACACCCGCGCTGCCACAATGAGTTCTCGCATGCGGCGCAGGGCATCTTTCGATACCGGCAGCTGAAAGGCAAAGGTGGCCATATCTGACATCACCAGACGCTGATGCGCCAAGTCGACGCTGTAAACGAAGTCAAGATTCACAATAAAGCGCTTGCCCACTCGCATAAAACGCCGGGCCTGCTCGCCCAGCTGCTGTGCCAGGGCGGTCTCGGTGCGCGCCAGCGTGGCGCCAATGGTCGACTTGAGTTTGTTCATCGCCACCACATGGGTATAATTGCCGTCGGCCTCGAAGTACACCACACGGGAAATGTCGAGCCTGAGCAACTGGTCGCGGGTATTAAAAAGTAACAGGTGCTTCATATCAAGGCAAAAATACTACTTTTTTCTGAAATGAGCAAATCAGGCAGAGGCAGGCGGGATGAATAGCATTGTTGCGATGTCAAGAATATTTGCTAACTTTGTGCCATCTTATGCATTCGTTACCGAATGAGCATATAAGATTTGCAGTGAAATATTCCTAACCTTATTACTAAATATGAAAAAAATTGCAACTAAAGTCCTTGGTACCGTGCTGGCCATAGCCATGCTCCCATTGCTGATGCAAGCCAAGGCACCCTACTCACCCAAGTTCCTGTGCGGCGTGGTGAAAGCCGACTCCTGGACCACTGGTAACAACCAGGAAGGCATCTACAGTCTTGAACTCACCGACGGCGGCCAGCTCACGAAACTCACCGAGGGCCGCGATGTGCTCCAGGCTCCGCTGGGCGGTGCCGTGTATGAAGACGGCATGATGAAGGGCATCCACTTCAAGCAAGTGAACGACCCCTACGACGGCATCACCTACTACATCTACCATGTGCAGTACGACATGGAGACGTGGACACAACAAAAGGCCAAATGGTTGTCGAGCACCTATGCCAACCTCATCTCGAGCTGCGGCATGGCGCACGACCCCATCACGGGCCTGAACTACGGCATTTTCTACAACTTCAACATGAGTTTTGAGGTGCTGGGCCGCAGACTCGCCACCATCGACTTCTCGACCGACACACCCAAGAAGACCATCATTGGCGACGTGATGACGCAGTTTGCCGCTATCGCCTTCAGCAGCAATGGCTTGCTCTATGGCGTGGATATGGATGGCTACCTCTATATCATCAACAAGGAACCCGCTGACAATTCGCTAGTGGAACTGTTCCCGCTGGGTGACCTGGGCATCGACAACATCTCGACCTACCCCAGTTCCATGGCATGCTACAGGAAGACGGGGCAC
>JAEEVB010000097.1 GCA_016287065.1 Muribaculaceae bacterium | reverse complement strand
CCTCCATAGGCAGAGCCGTCATTTGATTCGGGCCATGAACGATATAGTCTTCGGGAGGATTGTCAAGTTCTGTCAATGCCGAGCCAACGTTGATCTTAATCAACTCTGCAGTGCGTTCACCCACGCGCACGTTATGAGCACGGCGCATGTGCTCCTGGATGTCGTCGGTCAGGTCGTCGCCAGCAATGCGAATGCTCTTGTTGCTCACGATGCCACCCAGTGATATCACGGCAATCTCGGTGCTACCACCACCTATGTCCACAATCATGTTGCCCTCGGGAGCAAGCACATCAAGGCCTATACCCAGAGCAGCTGCCATTGGCTCATATATCATGTAGACGTCGCGGCCACCGGCGTTCTCGCTCGAGTCGCGCACGGCACGAATCTCCACCTCGGTCGAACCCGAAGGAATGCACACCACCATGCGCAGCGAGGGAGAGAACCAGTGATTCTTAGCACTCACCTTCTTGATGAGACCCTGAATCATGAGCTCGGCTGCCTTGAAGTCGGCGATAACGCCGTCGCGCAACGGACGAACAGTGGTGATGCCCACGTGGGCCTTTCCATGCATCTCGCGTGCTTTCTCGCCCACCTCTATCAGTTTCTGGGTTTTTGAGTCCAGAGCCACCACCGATGGCTCGTCAATCACTATCTTATCATTGTGAATGATAATGGTGTTCGCTGTTCCCAGGTCAACAGCAATCTCTTGTGTAAATGAGAATAATCCCATAGTCTGTCTTGTTATTTTAGTGTTTGAAGTGGCGTATGCCGGTCATCACCATCGCCACTCCGTGGTTATTACAAAAATCAATACTCTCGTTATCACGCACCGAGCCGCCGGGTTGTATCACGGCATCGATACCTTCGTTATAAGCAATCTCTACGCAATCGCCAAACGGGAAGAACGCATCGCTTGCCATCACAGCACCATGCAAGTCGTGACCAAAGGCCTTGGCCTTCTCGATGGCGTGCTTCAGGGCATCTACACGTGAAGTCTCGCCCACGCCACTGCCCAGCAGCATCTTGCCCTTGGCCAGCACAATCGAGTTGCTCTTGCTGTGCTTCACAATCTTGTTGGCAAAGAGCAAATCTTCGGCCTGAGCGGCTGTCACTGCTTTATCGGTAGCTTGCTTCAGGTCGGCAACCGTTTCCACATGACTGTCGCGCTCCTGCACCAGTGCACCGTTCAACACCGTACGCACCTGCATCTTGGCACTGTCGACTGTCTTCATCTGCAGTATCACACGGTTCTTCTTCTGCTCCAGAATGTGCAGGGCCTCCTCGCTATACGAGGGCGCAATGCACACCTCGATGAACACCTTGTTCATCTCCTCGGCCGTGGCAGCATCTACCTCGCGATTGGTCACATGCACGCCACCAAAGGCACTCACGGGGTCACCTGCCAACGCATCCTTGAAGGCATCGGCAAGCACTGGACGCGAAGCCAGACCACAAGCGTTGTTGTGCTTCATGATGACAAATGTGGGCTCGTCAAAGTCCTTGATGAGATTCACGGCAGCATCGATGTCGAGCAAGTTGTTATAGGAGATTTCCTTGCCATGCAGCTGTGTGAACATCGCGTCGAAGTCGCCATAGTAGTAGCCTCGCTGATGCGGGTTCTCACCGTAACGCAAGGTTTTCACTCCGTCAACAGTGAACCGCAACGCTGAGGCTTCGTCGCCAGCAAAGTAGTTGAAGATGTGACTGTCGTACTGGCTAGATACCGCAAAGGCCTCTTTGGCCAACCAACGACGCTGGTCGAGTGTGGTGTACACGCCACCATTAGCCTTGAGCATCTCCACGAGCGCGCCATATTGCGCTTTCGAAGCCACAATAGCCACATCGTTGAAGTTCTTGGCTGCACCACGAATCAGTGAAATGCCGCCTATGTCGATCTTCTCGATGATATCCTCTTCACTGGCACCGCTTGCCACCGTCTGGTCAAAAGGATACAAGTCCACTACCACCAAATCGATGTCAGGAATGGAGTAGTCGGCCACTTCCTGCTGATCTTCAAGATTGTCGCGACGAGACAAGATGCCACCAAACACTTTGGGGTGCAGTGTCTTCACACGCCCTCCCAGTATGGAAGGATAGCCAGTAAGGTCTTCAACAGCATCGCACCCATAGCCCTGTTCAAGAATGAACTGCTGGGTGCCACCTGTCGAGAGAAACCTTACACCGCCATCGTTTAATATCTTCAATAAGTCGTCAAGTCCGTCTTTGTGAAATACGGAGATGAGAGCTCGTTTTATTTTCTTTCTTTCAATCATTCTATCTATTGAGTTGTTCTTGAGGATTTTAGGTCCTATGTTCATCAGCCATGAGCACTCTATAACTGCGCATGAAAATCAGCTTTTCACACGGCAATTGTTAGGTACTAGGCTTTTGAGTATGCAAAATTACTGAATTCCTAACGATTTTCTGCTATTTTTCCCCAATTAAAATTCAACTTTTTTGCTTTTTAACACCTCTATTATTTTTAAGCCTCTTTTTCTTGTCGTAAATCCCTCACCTCCATCTCATTGCCAAATAATGACAAAAAGGGGCTACCAACCCGTGGCAGCCCCGTACTTTTCACTTGTCAGAACAAAAATACTCTCTTATTCTCAGAATTTATAACCAAACGCCAACTGGATGTTGCCATTCTTCATGTCGCCCTGGTCAAACGCCTTGGTCAAGCCCATGGTGTAACGACCTTGGATGAACACATTCTCGGTGAGGAAATAGGTTGCGCCAAGGCCCACACCCACGTCCACGGTCTTTGTGTTATCCTTCACATCTTTTGTCTGTTTATCGCCCGAGATCTTGCTGTAAACATTGAAGCCCACCTGAGGACCCAGGTCGATCGAGAAGTTGGGGGTTGCATAGTACTTGAACATGATGGGGACGTTCACATAATTGGTATTAAATGTTATATCCACATCTTTCAGGCCCAATGCCGACACATCGATACCCAAAAAGTCTTTGGCAGCCTTGAACTTACCGCCCTGGCTGGCAAAAACAACTTCGGGAGCAATCGACACCTTGTTGTTGAAATGATACTCCATGAACAAACCGGCCTGATATGACGGCTTCATGCCATGAGGCAGATCTTCGCCCCAGAAGTTAGTCAAATCAAAACCTGCTTTAACACCAAAATCTACTTGAGCCATTGCGCCCATACTCATCAGCACTGCTGATAAAACTAAAATAATTTTTTTCATGATTGTTATAATTATATCATTTATTAATGATTCTTGCTTACCTCACAAAAACCGCCTTTTTGACCACGTCACTACCTAAAAAGTTTAACCGGTGGCGACATTTCGAACATCAATTTCCCCAAAAAGAACACCATCTCCCTACTATATTCCATCACTTCATCGCCAAACCATGAAATCGTTCGATCAAAAAAACATAGAAGAATGAAATTCAATATCACTCAAGTTATAGAAGAAGTTCTGGGAAAAAAAGCTTGAAAGACTAGAAATGGCCGACCGGCAAAAGTCTAGGATAGCGTCATGAAATCAGATGACCGCCTCCTGTTTTTCGTCTTTCAGTTTTTTGGGTCGGCAGCTTGTTTTTGCTTATGAAGGTGGACCTTCATGTGGTCAAATCCTGTGCCATACACATTGTTGGCAGTAGTCATTGAAATGAATGCCTGATCATCGACGCTCTTGATGATGCGCTGAATCTGGGCGCTCTCGAAGCGGCGGCACAACACGAGCACAATTTTCACGTCTTGCTTGGTGTACCATCCAGTGCCATCGAGCACGGTGCAGCCACGATGTGCCTCGGTATTGATTTCATCGGCAATCTCTTGCCACTTTTCGCTGAAAATGAGGAACTGCATGGCCTGATTGCGGCTGTTGATGACCATGTCGGTCACTATCGAGAAGATGATGAGGTAGACGTAACCGAACACCATTGTTTCGATATTATGGAACAGGAACCACGATGACGAGATGATGATGAGGTCGCAGTACATCATCACGCGGCCAAACGACACATTGCTGTGCTTGCTCACCATAGCAGCCACCACATCGGTGCCGCCGCTACTGCCATTGTGGGTGTAGGTGATGCCCAGGCCCAGACCGCAGAACACGGCACCTATGATCACGCTCATGAACGGCTGTCCGTTGACAATGGGGTGCGTGAACAAGGGTGTGAGCACACCCAGCATGATGTTGAAAATGGTAGCTCCAATGACAGTGCGAATCACAAACGTCCGCCCCACCGAACGATAAGCGATTACCAGCAGCAAGAGGTTTATGAGGTAGTTGGGGATGGCAATGTTGATGCCATGGTCGGTAGCAAAATAGATGATTGACGAGATACCCGCAACACCACCTGTAACAATGTTCTCGGGCAGGATGAAGGCGGCATAGCCAAACGACATGATCGCCAGGCCCAGCACCATCATAATCAAGTCTTTGTAATTAAATGCTTTCATTATTATTGTGACACTTTCTTCGTTTTTAAACTATTCGGCCTCAAACTTCAGTGTGTTGCGTGAGGCACTCTCGATGCGTCGGTTGCGCCAGCAACGGCGGCACAGTGACACGTATTTGTCATCACCGCCAATCTCTACCTGGTTGCCGTCGGTCACGATGTTGCCTTGACTGTCGATGCGGGCATTGATGATGGTCTTTCGGCCGCACGAGCAGGTGGACTTGATTTCGTCGATAGTATCGGCAAGTTCCAGCAATCGTCGCGATCCCTCGAACAGATGAGACTGGAAATCGGTGCGCAGGCCATAGCAAACCACATTCACCCCGTAGTCGTCGACCACCCGTGCCAGCTGGTCGATCTGGTCGGCAGTGAGAAACTGCGACTCGTCGATCAGAATCCAGTCTTTCACCACGAGCGAGTGTTCGAAAAGCTCTTTGAGGTAACGATAGAGATCCATCTCGAGATAAATCCACGAGCATTTGCGCTCAATGCCGATTCGTGACCTGATCACGTTCTCTTTCTCACGATTGTCGATAATGGGCTTCATGCACAGGTAATTCATGCCTCGCTCCTCAAAGTTATAAGCCTGAGTGAGCAGCATTGCAGTCTTGGCCGATCCCATCGTTCCATAGCGGAAATATAATTTGCCTACGCTGTTCATCTTCTGATAGTCATTTCTATATTCGGTTTGCAAAGATAGCTATTTCGTCACGATTATCACACATTTGCTCTTTCATTTTTTGTGGCATTGCTGAAAAAATCGAGACGGCAACCTTCGATTTGGCACCGTCCCGACTTGTTGGTACAGTAGTATGTTGATAAACTATCTTTTAGTTGTCTTTTTTGGCTTTGAGGCAACTTACTACAAAGAAGATAATCAGAGCGATATACATCACGAGGCCCAGCGTGCTCGACAGACCGTCGCCCAACGGGCTCTCGTACTTGAATCCGCCGAACTTCATTGCGGCACTCACCACGCCCATCAAGGCGCCACCGGCAATGAAACCACTGGCGATGAGGGTACCCTTATCCATGCGAGCCTTGTTGAGGCGCTCGTCTTTACTGCGTGTACTGACAAACCAGCTGACGATACCGCCAATCAAGAGCGGAGTGTTCAACTGGAAGGGGATGAACATACCCAGCGAGAATGGCAATGCGGGAACCTTGAGCCAGTTGAGCAGGCATGCAAGAATAGCACCGCAAATGTAGAGTATCCATGGTGTCTCGCCACCCGTCATCAAGGGATCGATCACAGCTGCCATAGCGTTGGCCTGAGGAGCAACCAGAGGTGCTTCACCAGGAACAGCGCCTTCATAGAAACCGTAAGTCTTGTTCAGAATAATCATCACACCGCCCACGGTGGCTGCCGAAAGCACGGTGCCGAGCATCTTCCAAACCTGCTGTTTGGCAGGTGTGGTACCAATCCAGTAACCAATCTTCATATCGGTCACCATACCGCCCGCCATGGACAGTGCGGTGCAAACCACACCACCAATGATCATTGCGGCCACGATGCCTTGCCAGCCTTTCAGGCCAATGGCAACAAAGATGCCCGATGCGATAATCAGTGTCATAAGCGTCATACCTGACACGGGGTTGCTACCCACGATAGCAATAGCGTTGGCCGCAACCGTGGTAAACAGGAATGCGATAACCACCACTACGATGAAAGCCACGAGAGCCTGCGGCAGGTTGTGAATCACACCAATCCAGAAGAACACGAAGGTAACAATCAGTGCGGCACAAAGGGCAAACACCAGCGCCTTCATGGGGATGTCGCGCTGTGTGCGCTCCTCTTTCTCCACCGCACCACCTTTCTTGAACGACTTGCCGGCAAGGCCAACTGCGTTCTTGATCACGCCCCACGACTTGATGATGCCAATGATACCACTCATGGCGATACCACCAATACCAATCGAGCGTGCAAAGTTCTTGAAGATGTCGTCGGTGGGCATAGCAGCCATCTCGGGGCTCACAGCCGCAAACAAGGGAACAATAACCCACCAGATGAATGCACTACCAGCGAAGATGATGAAGCTGTACTTCAAACCGATAATGAAACCGAGTCCTAAAGTAGCAGCACTCACATTCACTTTGAACAGATACTTGGTCTGGTCGGCAAAGCTCTGCATGGCCGGAATGGCTGTTGTTGAAATCACCTCTTTCCACCATCCGAAGGAACTCATCAGGAAGTCGTAGAGACCACCCACAAGACCGGCGATGAGCAGCGGCTTGGCCTGATCGCCACCCTTCTGTCCCTGAACCAGCACCTGTGTGGTGGCAGTAGCTTCGGGGAAGGGGAAGTCGCCGTGTTTCTCCTTCACGAAATACTTGCGGAAGGGGATGAAGAACAAAATACCAAGAATACCACCCAACAACGAGCTGAGGAAGACCTCGAGGAAGTTGACGGTCATCTCGGGATACTTCTGCTGCAAGATGTAGAGGGCGGGCAAGGTGAAAATGGCACCTGCCACCACAATACCGCTGGCAGCGCCAATCGACTGGATAATCACATTCTCGCCCAGCGAATTCTTGCGTTTTGTCACGCCTGCGATACCTGCCGCGATAATGGCGATGGGAATCGCAGCCTCAAAGACCTGTCCTACCTTCAGTCCTAGATAGGCAGCAGCGGCACTGAATATCACCGCCATGATAAGTCCCATGGACACCGAATAGGGAGTCACCTCGGGATACTTACGATCCGGTTTCAAAATAGGAATATATTTCTCACCGGGCTTCAGTTCGCGAAACGCATTTTCGGGCAGCTGTATTTCTTCCTGCTGCAGTTCTGGCGCTTCGGCCTGAATTTTAGTTGTTTCGTCACTCATAAGATTAATAATTATTGATAATTAGTTGTATTAGCAATTGGGTATTTCAAGTTGCGAAGTTACACATTTTCCCGCAATAAAAAGCCAATTTTGCAATGAAAGGGCAATTATCTCATCGTTTTCTTGCCATTTTCAATCACAACGCCACGATAGTTGGAACTTACAGGCCGTCGCAGCAGGTTATAAGCGCCTTCAAGATGAGCTGCGGCATCGGCCGTAACAACACTGATGCCGGTCTGGCCTGTTTTTTCCTTGTACTCGTTTTGAGCCTTCTTCATCTGTGCGATGAATTCCTCGCTTCCCTGCAGGGCGCAGAAACCAACGCTGGCAGCGGTGCGGCTGTTATCGACATCGCTCTGCCAGTGAGCGCCCACAATCACGCGGCTGTTGCAGTAGTCCCATCCGCGTTTGAAAACCTGTTCGGCACGCTCCGGGGCAATTTGTGCCAGCAACAGTGAGATGCCCCACCCACGCAGGCTGTGACCACTGGGATAACTGCCTTCGCCTTGCAGTGCGGCCTCCTCGTGCGAGGGCATGGCGTCGTTGTAGCGTTCAAAGGGGCGCTGACGGTGGTAGAATTCCTTCGTTTCCTTGCGCATGGGGTCGGTAGTGGCAAGGCTGGTTTCCAGCAGTTTCCATATTTCGGGCGTGTTGGCTTCTGAAATTTGCAGACCAAATGCTTCTTGCCACAGACTGTAGAGCTTTGTATGGTCGTCCCACTCGGCATCGGCAATGGCTTGAGCCACCCGATCGGGGTCGAGCCGCTGCTTTTTGCCCCAACCATAGCGCACCACATCGTAGGAGAATTCAGGGCTGTCGAAAGCCGGCGGAGCGGGCATGATGTTGATGAGTTTGGGAAGCTGATTGAGTTCAAAATAAGGTTGCACAGTGTTGTCTTGAGCATTCATGCTCATCGCAACCATTATGATGGCGACTACCATCCAGCAAGTCTTTTTCATTATGTTTTGATTTAAATGTTATGTCTCTTATTAAATTAATGTATCTCTTTTGTTTGTGCAAAATTAGTGAAATATACAAAAATGTGCAACACAAAGCCCCAAGCAAAGCCCGCGAGATGGTAAGTAGTCGCGCTGGCGCGCGAGAACCCCGAAGGGCTCGCAACCGAACGGGATTCTCTTTTGACAGAAGGACAGAAGTTTTTTAGACATAAGAACAGAAGAACAGAAGGTTGCAAAGACGACGTTTTAATTTCTCTCGCAAAGCAGGTGGCACGCAAAGCCGGCTGATGCCGGTTCTTTTGCATTGTCGCTGGTTACTCGGAGGTCTCAGAGTTCTCGGAGGACTCGGAT
>JAEEVB010000096.1 GCA_016287065.1 Muribaculaceae bacterium | reverse complement strand
AGTTCTGGTAGATGAAGTCGGCTCGGTATTTGAGATTGGCCATGATGCCCCCCACATGAGCCGCAGCGAGGACCACATACTCGGGCTGTTCCTCGTCGAAGAACTGCTTGACTGCAACGGCATCCATGAGGTCGAGTTCGGCATGGGTGCGTCCCACCAGGTTGGTGTAACCTTTCTTGAGCAGGTTGTTCCAAATGGCTGAACCGACGAGTCCGCGATGGCCGGCTACATATATTTTGCTGTCTTTGTTCATGATGTGTACAATATTATTGTGCGACTTGTTTCATGTCGGCATCGACCATAATCTTCACCAGTTGCTCGAACGAGGTCTGTCGTGGATTCCATCCCAGCTTTTCCTTGGCCTTGGCGGGGTCGCCCAGCAATTGCTCGACCTCGGTGGGACGGAAATATTTCGGATCAACCTCTACGAGCACCTTGCCGGTGGCAGTATCGATGCCTTTCTCGTCGATGCCCTCGCCCTGCCACTGCAGGTTGATGCCGGCATGCTTGAAGGCGAGCGTGCAGAATTCGCGCACGGTGTGATATTCGCCAGTAGCAACCACGAAGTCGTCGGGCTCAGGCTGCTGAAGAATGAGCCACATGCACTCGACATAGTCGCGGGCATAACCCCAGTCGCGCTTGGCATTGAGGTTGCCCAAGTAGAGCTTGTCTTGCTTGCCGTGGGCAATGCGTGCAGCGGCAAGGGTGATCTTGCGGGTCACGAAGGTCTCGCCTCGTCGCTCACTCTCATGGTTGAAAAGAATGCCATTAGCGCAATACATGCCATAGGCCTCACGGTAGTTGCGCATGATCCAGTAGGCATAGAGTTTGGCAGCAGCATAGGGGCTTCGGGGGTAGAAAGGTGTGTTTTCGTTCTGTGGCACCTCCTGCACCTTGCCATAGAGTTCGCTGGTGCTGGCCTGATAAATGCGGGTGCAATGGGCTCGGCCGGCAATGCGCACACCCTCGAGCAGACGCAGAGTGCCCACAGCGTCGGTCTCGGCCGTGTATTCAGGCACCTCAAACGAAACTTTCACATGGCTCTGAGCGGCGAGATTGTAGATTTCGTCGGGTTTGACCTCCATGATGAGTCGAATGAGCGAACTGGAGTCGGTCATGTCGCCGTAGTGCAGGTTGATGAGCCGCTTCTGCTTCATGTCGCGCACCCACTCGTCGAGGTAGAGGTGCTCGATGCGGCCAGTGTTGAAACTGCTGCTGCGGCGAATGATGCCATGCACTTCATAGCCTTTCTCGAGCAGGAACTCGGCGAGGTAACTGCCATCCTGTCCTGTGATGCCCGTGATGAGGGCCACCTTCTGATTATTGTCGTTCATAATGCTGATGAATTTCTTGTAAAATGCAAAGATACGAAAAATGCGTCAGTATGAGAAAATCCAAGCAATTTTTTGGATAAATGATTCTTTTGGGAATCTTGGGAATTTTGGGAAAACGGGGAAAAAGTGGAATTTTGAGTGTGAATTATGATATCCATGAGGGGAGGGATAGCAACTCGGGTGAGATGTTGACCCTGTAGGCTTCTCCTCTCTTGCCCTTAATGCAGTAGTGCTCGGCAATGTCCTGCTTTTTGATGACCATTTTGAAACGCCTGTTGATTTTGGAGATGTATTCGCTCAGCGTGTTGTTGAGCGGATTGCAAAGGTTGTCGATGGTTACCTGAGCCAGATGCTCGTCGCGCCCAGGCATGACTACCGAGTAGATATTCATGAGTTCGTTGCGGTAATGGTCGAAGTCCTTGAGCACGATGCCGTCGTTGTGATGACAGAGGAATAGAATGTAGATAGCCTTGTGCAGGGCGGGCATTTTCACGTTGAGCTCGTCGTAGTGTGGCAGCACGATGTCGGTATTGCTATTGACAACGATGGGACTGAGTTTGTCGGGGGCTACGATAAACTTGCCGCTGATGTGCTCCTGAATGATTTTTGATGGGTCGGTGTGATAAGTGAGCACATAGTTGAGCACCGCCTGCTTGAGTTCTTCGAGGGCTCGTCGCTGTTCGCGATCGATGTCAAATAGTTCTTTTTGCTCATTTTGGGTGAGAATGTCGGGCTGGGCTGCAGGTTTGCTCGCTTCATCAGTTTCATCTAAGAGATTTCCTGGTTTTTTATTAAATTTTAGCCATCGAGAGAATTTTGTCTGGCTTTTTTTAGCCATGGCCTTCTTGGGCAAATGATAAGATACCTGCATGTCAAGTTTGCACTCTTCAGCAGATGCGTCACTGACTTCCTGTGCTTCAGAAACGCTGTATAAGATATTGGGCTCGGGGGTGATGATGAGATCGCCGCTGTTGGTGTCAGTAACATCGGAAACAGCAAGGAAGAACTTGTTGATGTAGTCGACAAGCTCTCCAGAACTCATATAGTTCCAATCATGTGACAGGAGAAATCTAACATATGCCTCATTATCGATATTACCTATGTTGAATCGCTTGGCGAAGATGACTGCTTCGTATTTGTGGTATTCAACCGGAACTTCATCCCAATCGATTTGGATGATGTTGTAATCGGGGTGAGGTTGAGTGTTGTTGCCGCCTCGAAGATACTCACTGAGCATACCAACTCTTACAGAGCCTTCAGAAAAGACATTCAGGCTTGAAAGGGGGTTAATGGCATAGTATATGGTGCCGAATTGCAGTTGTTGCGGGTCCATTACGGTAGTTTTATTTAGATGAAAAAAGGGTGAAATAAATCACCCTTTAAATTACAAAAATAATGCCAAATGCGTCAAAATATTCATATTATTTGTTCAGGTGACGCGATTAAAGGTCGAAGAAGCCTTTGTTGGCTTTTCGCTCGGCTTGCAGGCGATCATCATCGCTTTCAAAGACCTGTCTAGAGAGACTTGATCTCAGGAAAGCCCAGTGTGAACGTGATCGTTTATGCTTTGCAAACATCTCTCTTGTTCCTGCTTCGGTCTTGTCGAACACCAGTGTGTTATCGATTGACATCTGTGCTGCCACTTTCTCCACATCGTGGTCGGCTCCGATATAGGCAAACATCCACGCTTCGTTCTTGTAGCGCTCGATGAGGTCCTTGATGGCCTTGCCGCTGTACTCGCGTGAGGCATTCTCATAGCCATCGGTAATGATGGTGACTGCTGCTGCACCCTTGTTCTCGTTCACGATAGGGTGGAGACGTGTGATGGTTGTGCCTACTGCGTCGTAGAGAGGTGTCATGCAGCAGGGTCGGTAGTCGTTAGGAGTGATGTCACGTACCTCGGCAATGGGTGTGTTGTCGTAGATGGTGCGCAGTTCACAACCGCAGAAAGCTACGAGAGTCACGTAGTTGTCTTGTGTGGGGTCCTTTAACTGGCTAGAGCGGATGCCGCCCAAGGTTTCGTTCACACCATCGACTGCTTGCTTTGCAATGGTAGACATTGAGCCACTCTTGTCGAGGATAATCACATTGTAGATTTTGGTTTTGTTTGTAGTTTCCATAATATCAAAAATTTTGAAAGTGAATAATTGTTCATTTGATTTCTGATGCAAATTTACAATGGAAAAACAGGTACATTATTTTTCTGCAACCTTGCAGTTTTTTTCTAGGTGAAACGACTCATTTTTCAGGAAAAAGTGGTAAGTTTGTCATGTAAAACTAATATTGACAAAAAGATGAAACGAAACAATGTAGTAAAGAGGTTGCTGGGCCTACTGGTTATGGTGTGTGTGGCCATGCCGTTGTGCGCTCGAAATGCTCAGTCTTGGCATGTGATTGATGGCGCGCTGCCCGCTGCTCCCGATTATAACGACATGACGCAGTGGTATGTGCAGGACCGTGATGCCGAAGCCGACATTTTCTATGTAATATCGACCGAAACCGACGACTACCAGTTGCCCGGTAGCCCGGTGTTCCACTTTGCCGATACCTACAATGACCAGGTGCGTGAGGCCTATTATGGCGAAATGGCTGGTGTAGACTACTTGCTGAGCGGTAATCTTAACTATTATTCGCCTTACTACCGCCAATGCACGATGCAGGCATTCATGACCGACAGTGTGCTGTCGATGCGTTTGCCACTGGCCGAGGAAGATGTGAGCAGGGCATTCCGCCACTACCTGAAGCACATGAACGGAGGCCGGCCATTCATTCTGGCCGGTTTCAGCCAAGGTGCGATGCTGGTGCTGCACCTGTTGCAGGAAATGGACAGTGTCACCTACGACCGCATGATAGCTGCCTATGTGATAGGGGCCAATGTGCCGCAACGGCTGGTTGATGCTTGCGACAAGATTGTGCCAGCGCAGGGCGCCGACGACACAGGTGTAACCATTTGCTACAACTCGGTGCGCGACCCAAGTTGCGTGGTGCACTTGCTAGGCGATGACAATGCAGTGGCCATTAATCCTGTGAACTGGCGCACTGACGCTACGCCAGCCACACTGGTGACGGTTCCCTCGCCCGGTCAGCAAGAAGGCGTGCATCCAGCCGATACCCTGACGGTGCGCCTTGATCCGGCTACGCATCTGCTGCTGGTGGACGGCTTTACCGGCACCAACTATGTGCTACCACTCTTTGGCAAGGAGGGCAATTATCACACTCGTGAGCTATGGTTCTACCGCGAGCCGTTGCGCGAGAATATGGCTTTGCGTGCTGCCTCGTATTTTAAGAATAAGGTGAAATAATAAATGCAGAACAGATATGGCAAAGGAAATCAAGAAATGGAAAACCCTTGAGACGAAGTACTTGATACGGCGACCGTGGCTCACGGCGCGTGTTGACAAGGTGCAGTTGCCCGACGGACGCATCAACCCCGAACACTATGTGCTGGAGTATCCTGACTGGGTGAATGTGACTGCCATAACCAAGGATGGCCAGTTTGTGATGATCAGACAGTACCGCCATGCTTTCGACGAGGTGCTCACCGAACTGTGTGCCGGCGTGAGCGAGCCCGGGGAAGAACCCATTGATGCCGCCAAACGCGAACTGCTTGAAGAGACTGGTTATGGTGGCGGCAAGTGGAGCCTGGTGATGACGATTGGGCAGAATCCGAGCATTTGCAACAACCTGACCTATTGCTTCCTGGCTGAGGGTGTGGAACTGCTCGGTGACCAGCAACTTGATGCCAGTGAAGACATTGAGGTGGTGCTGATGAGCGCCGATGAGGTGCTTGCTATGCTTGAGCATGACGAGATGAAGCAGGCGCTCATGGCAGGCCCGCTGTGGAGGTATTTTGCTAAAATAGGGAAATAGGGAGTTGTGGAGTAGTAAAGTAGTAGAATAGTAAAGTAGTAGAGTAGTAGAATGGTAGAATAGTGAATAGTGAAATAGTGAATAGTAGAATAGGAAAATGGTGGTGGGAAAATAAAAGAGGGAGCTGCGGTGAAGCGGCTCCCTCGTTGTTGTTCACGACCGATGTCGCGTGGGACTTTAGGGCTTGATGGTGATGACACGGCCGGCCGAGTGTGCCGATATTTGCGGAGCATACTGGCACTGAGCTGTAGCGATGCCCACATTGTATTGTCCCGGAGCGGTGACGAACACATCGTAGGTGATGACATGTGTGCCCTTGCGCAGGTCGTCGAAGAAGATGTTGGTAGAGGCATCCTTGGTTTCAAGATAGAGGTATGACCTGTCTTGATAGCGATAGCCCGATTTCTGGTCGACGGGTTCGAAGCAAGCGCCGCGCTCGTCGGTCACGGTCACATAGTCGAGGTCCGTGTTGTTCTTGATGACGGTGCGCACCTGCACTTTGTCGCCCACCTTGAGTTCGTTGGCTGTGTGCAGGGTTCCATCCTGCGCGTAGACGTAGAACTCCTTGGTGATCGATATCTCGGTGATGCTGTATTCCTTGACCTGCTCCATGGGAGCCTTGTACTGGCAGTAAACGGCGCCCCAAGCGGGATTGTTGCCGTTGCGGTCGATGACGAGTTCGGCATTGCTGACGGCTGGAATCTGTGTGCGGCAGTAGCCCAGGTATTGAGCCACCTTGTCGAACTCAAGCTGCTGACCGTTGAGGGTGATGGCGGGCATCTCGTTGCGCGAGAGCCATTGTGAGCCTGTGGCGAGCAGTGAGTAGATGGCATCGGCGGCAAGGCTTGAACTGCCCCAGTCGTTAGACTGCTTCATGAGCAGGATCCACTTGCGGATGAGGTCGATTTCTTCTTGGCGCGGGTCAATCTCGTGGAAGGCCTGGACGATGGCTGAAGTGACCGCCACCTTGTCGAAGAAGTACCATCCACCATTCTGCAGGTTGTCCCAGTACATGCCCAATTCGGGTTTGACGATGGAGAACTGGCGGATTGATTCCATGATGTCTTTGGCCGTCTTCTGATCATCGTTGCGGTTAAGGGCCATGGCGAAGAATGCTTTCTGACCCAGTGAGAGTCCCTTCCATTCTTTCTTCATGGCCTTGAGTGCCTTCTTCATGAGGTCGGCGTTGTCCTTGCTCAGCGGTAGGCCCTTGAAGAGTGAGCGGACATAGACATAGCTGGAGAATCCGGTGTAGTCGTTCTTGTTGTACTTCTGGCGTTCCTTGAGGATTTCGACATACTCTTTGTCATAGTACACCATAGCGCGTTTCACCATGTCGTTGATGGCGTCATCGTCGGTGAGGTAACCCAGGTGGTTGAGTTCGCCGATGATTTCGAGGATGGTCTCGGTAGCCCAGAGCGATGATTTGCACTGCGGGTAGCGATACCATGTCCAGCCGCCGTCAGGCATCTGAAGGTCGCGGAGCGACTCGACGATGCGGTCATGCTCATCTTTCATCTTCACCTCGTCGAAGAGTTCGTCGAGTTTCGACATGCGCAGGGTCTGTCGGTCAGATTCCTCAAGCCAGGGCGAAGCGAGCAGTGTGCCAATCTTGAGGTCGCCGTTCTTGGCGAGCATCGACACGAGGGTAGAGTCCTCGTTGTGCTGCTTCCAGTAGGTAATGGCCTCCTTGATTTGTGGCTGCGACTTGGCTACGCCTTGTGCCAGCGTGATGGCATAGAGGCTGTGTGCCAACGAAGTGGAGATGCCATAGTTGTTGTTGAAGATGGTGGGCAGCGCTGTGATGCAATACCACACGGGATTGTCGCAATACTCGAGGGTGACGCGGGCATCGTTGGGGAATACCGGCATCTTGAAGTTGAAAGTGGGATCGCCGGGATTGATGAAGAAGGGCTTGGTCTCAATCACGGGAGAGATGGACTCGAGGACGGGCAGCATAACCTGCTCGCCATCGCCAAACACATCGTTGGCGGCCTTGATGCGGAATCCGACGAAAGGCATATCCTGTGGCACGGTCCAGTCGATGGTGACGGGGTTGGTGCCCATGGGTTGCAGCGTTTCGTTGAAGTTGCGCGAGGCAATGACATCGCCAGTGCGCGGGTCGAAGAGTTCGATGACGGCATCGCACTTGGTCACCTTGTCGGTAGCATTCTGCACCTGAGCGGCAAGGGTGGCCTTGTCGCCCTGACGCAGGAATCGTGGTAGGCTTGCCTTGACCATGAGCGGCTTTTGGGTGAGCATCTCGAGGCTGAGTTTGTCGGCATAGAGGTTGGCGGAGTAGGCTATGGCCTGTATCAGCCAGGTGGTGTTGAAGTTGGGTGCCTCGAACTCGACCGATACATTGCCCTTGGCGTCGGTGACGAGACTGGGCATCCACAGGGCCGTCTTGACATCGTTTTCGCGCATCTGCACCTTGTCGAGGTTTCTCTGATTCACTTCTTTGGCCTCCTCCTCATCGGCGCTTGCCATGCCATTTTCCAATACTCCGAGAGCAGTATTGTCTTCAGCCATTTCGGCCGAGGCATAGTTGTCTTCTAGCATGCGAGCTGAGGCCGTCTTCATTAAAACTCTGTCGCCAGCGGCTGCGCCCAGTGCCACAATGCCACCGTTGAAGGAGAAGATGTCCATGTCGTAGGTGTTGAGTTCGGGCAGTTCAAAGTCACCAGTACGCTCATTTTTCTTTGACCAGTTGGTGTAGATGTAATTGTAGCCCTTGAGTCCGCTGAATGTGAGATTGTAGGAGGTGATGCTGCGCAGGCTGGGGTAGAAACTCCAGGTGTTGTCGCTGAGTGTGTTGAGCGCCTTGTCGAACATCTCGAAAATCATGGCGCCGTTGCGCGGATTGCCTTTCTTGTCGACGAGCTGGAAGGTCCACTTTTCATGAGTGCCCGGCACAAGCTTGTCGCGGAATGAGACGACTTTCACCTTGAGTTGCTCCTTGTTGGCCTCTGAAATCATTCTCACCGTCTTGTTGTAGCTCTCGCCCTTGTAGACATTGAAGAACTCGACTGTAATGTATTCCTCGGGTTCGTTGGGAATCTGAATCTGGAAGTCGTGGATGCCAGGCTTGTAGGTGATCCAGCCTTCGCTTCGCACCTTGTTGCGCGACGAGGCCACATAATAGATGTGTGAAACGGGAGCACTTGTGCCGATGGTGATGTGTGCCACATTCTTGGCATCAACCTTGCGACCTGTGCTGGGAATCCAGATGGGGCAGTCGTCGATGGGCGCTTGCTTGTCGGTGGGCTTGTAGAGAGTGACTTTGGCCTTGGTGAAGTAGGTGCTCTTCTCCTCGGCGAGTCGTACGCCCACCTTGTAGGTGCCCGAGGGCAGACTGGTGAGGTCGTTGACGG
>JAEEVB010000095.1 GCA_016287065.1 Muribaculaceae bacterium | reverse complement strand
AAGAGACCATTCTTGCTAGAATTGTGATCAATAACAGAACAAGAGGATGTGCCAGTTGGGCACATCCTCTTTGTTATTTCTTATGGTTGCAACTATTACTTGTTGCTGTCGACCCACTTCTGGAGGTCGGTGGCAGTGGCATTATTCAGCAACTTGCCGTCCTTCCAGTTCACATCGGGATAGGCTGCCTTGAGATCCTTACAGGCCTGCTCAATGGTGCTACCGCCGCTGGTAGCAAACGGTATCACGGTCTTGCCTTTGAAATCATAACTCTCCATGAAAGTGTTGATGATAGTGGGAGCGGTATACCACCAAATGGGGAAGCCCACATAAATCACATCATAGTCGGCCATATTTACCAGTTTGTCGGTAATGGCTGGACGCGAATTCTTGTCGGCCATCTCCACCGAACTGCGGCTCTGCTTGTTGTGCCAGTCGAGGTCGGCATCGGTATAGCGTTTTTCAGGGGTAATCTCGTGCAGGTCGGCTCCTGCCACCTCGGCCAGTTTCTGGGCTACGCCCTTGGTCACGCCCGAAGCCGAGAAATAGGCAACTAATGTTTTCATCTCTTTAGGATTTTGTGCGTTGTTACTACTGCTGGTTTGTTCACTCTGTTTTTGGGTGCATGCTCCCAGGCTGATGGCAGCCAGAGCCATGATTGCTACAAATAAGTGTTTCATCTTCTTTTGTTTTTGAATTTGTTATTATTTTTGTTATTGAAAATATTTTTGTTATTGAATTATTTATTGTTTTCCTATTATTTCGATTGCTCGAATAATCGAGAATTCGAGCCCGAACACTCGATTCTCTCATCAGGTGTCACGCGTACCCTGACATTCAGGGTATCCAGAACAACCCCAAAACTGTTGTCCAGCTTTAGAACCACGCTTGATTGTGCGCCTTATCATAGGTTTGCCACAAATGGGGCACAATGGCGCACCCTGCTCTACCGACTGCAACATTTGTGCGGTTAACCGCTCCTTGCTGAGCCCCTCAGTAAAGCCTCCTGATTCTTTGAATTCGTCGAGCTGCCGCGAAATCATTTTCTGCAACATGGTTATGTTGCGGTTAATGAGTTGTTTTATGGAATTAACGCACACCATTATATTGTCACTTTCAACCCATGGTGAGAAGCGTCGACGTTGTGCTTGAATATGCAGCCACGCGTCTCGCTCAATATCAGTTCCATAATTGGGCCGTTCTAGTTGAAGGTTTCTAAAGGCAAGGTAATTTTCACTATCCATTGCCCACGGCTCAATGTTATAGGTGAGTGAAAATGCCATAAAGTCACTGAGCAATTCGCTCAATGTGGCTCTTGCCACATCGGTAAGACGCATTTCTGTTTCACGGCTGGTCTGCCTGCGTGAACTTCCCTCGGCTATGTTGGCGGGGGCGCTACGGGCTGCCATAACCATCTGGTCATATAGGCGACCACCAGGATCATTGTCTTTGTTTAGATATCGTTGGCAAAAACTAATGGTCGCCTGGTGGATGATGTGCGACATTACCCATGCGTCCAAATAGTAATAGCCTTTTATTGATTTTATTTCGACAGGCATCTTATTAAGTTTTGTTTCGAATATTCGAATAATCGAGAATTCGAATAATCGATGTTTTATTGATTGGGGGGTATAATTGGTAGTTTCGTTATTTCAAAATTACAGTTCATGTTGAGATATCACCAGGGGCAGGAATTCGGCCAGCACATACATGCTGCCGCCCACAAACACAAAGTCGTCCTCGTTGGCATCGGCCATCGCGGCACGATAGGCGGCCACCACCGTTTCAAAAGTCTGTCCTTGAAGCCCCTTTTGAGCTGCAAGTTCGGCCAGTTCGGCTGCCTTCATGGCACGCGGTGTGCTCGCCTGCGTGAAGTAGTACTGCGCCCGTTTGGGAAGCATCTCGAGCAAGTGCTGCACATCCTTGTCGGCCATGAAACCTATCACCACACGAAGCACATTGCACTGCTGACGCTTAAGTTGCTCCATGAGTTGCGGGAAAGCTCCGATATTATGCCCCGAGTCGCACACTACACGAGGCTTGTCGTGCACTTGCATCCAGCGGCCCACCAGGCCCGTCATCAGGTGTGCATTCTCAATGCCGGCTTTCACGCTCTCGGCGGGAATGTGCACCCCTTGTTCACGCAGCACAGCCAGCGCAGTGAGCACGGTGTTGATGTTGGCCACCTGATAGTCACCGGTGAGGCCTGCCCGCAACTTGCCGTTGTTACGCGTCGTCAACACTGCTTGCCGCGATTGCAGCACCTCGGGCTCATCTTGGGCAAAAGTGATGGGCGACTTGCCTCGACGGGCAGCATCGGCAAACACATCGTGGGTTTCCTCGCACGACTCCCCTATCACCACAGGCACACTGGGCTTGATGATGCCAGCCTTCTCGCCCGCCACCTGAGCAAGGGTGTCGCCCAGGAACTGCGTGTGGTCGAGGGCAATGTTGGTGATCACGCTCAATATGGGCGTGATGATATTGGTACTGTCGAGCCTGCCGCCCATACCCACCTCAATCACAGCATAATCTACCTCACATTGCGCGAAGTAGTCCATTGCCATGGTCGATGTGAGTTCGAAAAACGAGGGTGCTCCATCGTAGTGCATCTCAAAAAATCGCTCCATGAACTCCACCACCTTGTGGCGCGGAATCATGCCGCCGTTCACCCTGATGCGCTCCCTGAAGTCGATGAAGTGAGGCGAGGTGAACAGGCCCACCTTGTAGCCCGCCATCTGCAGCACTGCGGCTATCATCGACGACACACTGCCCTTGCCGTTGGTTCCCGCCACATGAATGCAACGATATTTCTTGTGCGGATTGCCGAAGAGGTCGTCAAGGTCGTGACTCGTCTGCAGGCCGGGCTTGTAACCGCCTGCCCCTTGCCGCTCGTACGACGGCAACTGGCTGAACAGGTAATCTATTGTTTCTTGATAAGTCATAGTCATTTTGAGTTTAGAAAAGGAAATAACCGGCAATGCCTGCCGCTATGATGATGAGTATGGGATGAATGCGCGTGAAATACACCACACTGAACGAGGCGATGCAAATGAGCACCGATTTCACGATATCGGGCGTTACATACCCGAAGTTCTCCCCGTTCATGAGCAGCAGCGCAGCCGACGCTATCAGGCCCACCACCACTGGTCTAAGCCCCAGCAACGCACCCTGGATGAAGGCGCTCTCGTGGTGGCGGCTGATGTAGTGGCTCGCCATGAGCACAAGCACAAACGGCGGCAGCACAACCGTGAGCGTAGCCAGCACCGAGCCCCACACGCTGCCTGTGGCGGCAAAGCCAATGTAGGTTGCACTGTTGATGCCTATGGGGCCAGGTGTCATCTGCGAGATGGCCACAATGTCGGTAAAAGTCTGGTTGGTAATCTGCGGACACCACGTCGAACCCACTATCTCGCTCTGGATGAGCGACAGCATCGCATAGCCGCCACCGAACCCGAACAGCCCGATTTTCAAGTATGCCCATATAAGTCGCAGGTAAGTCTCCATCACAGTCACGATTTAGTGGGAATTGAACGATGCGTGTAGACCAGGTAGCCTACAACAGCACCCAGCACAATGTACACGATAGGATTAGACACCACAGGAAGGCCCGAGTAGATGAGCAGCGCCACAGCCACCGGAATGATTATCGTCTTCCAGGTGATGCCTGCAGTGCGTGCTGTTGTTATCACCGGAGCAATGATGAGCGCCACCACTGCCGGCCTGATGCCCTTGAAGATGCGCGTGAGCACCTCGTTGTTCTTGATGGTGTCGGGAGTCAGGTACAGCGCAATGAGCAAGATGATGATGAATGAGGGCAAAATGGTGCCCAATGCTGCAGCAATACTGCCTTTCAGGCCTCGCAAGCGGTCGCCCACCACCGTCGAGATGTTCACCGCCAAAATACCGGGCATCGACTGTGCCACGGCAAGTAGGTCAAGAAAATCTTCTTTCTCGATCCAGCGGTGATTCTCCACAATTTCACGCTGAATGATGGATATCATCGCCCAGCCGCCCCCAAAAGTGAACAGCCCTATCTTGAAAAAGGTGAAAAACAACTCGATATATAGTTTCATAGTAGTTTTTAATGCAAATCGCGCTTTGATGCTACAAAATTACTTTTTTTCCAAGAAAAAATTGTATTTTTGCACCTTAGATTTATATAATTTATCTACCAATGTGGAAGTTTAGGACCATTATCACTATAATTGCCGTCGCTTGCATCTCATGCGCTGCTGCTCAGGATCTCGTCCTCATCGACTCCATCCCTGTCGCCGAGGTTGTGAAAAGCGACACGGTTGTGACGCCTGTCAAGAAGAAGAACCTGTGGCAGTCAATCAAGAACTATTTGGCGCTTGACGGCGGCAACAAGACTGGCTCCGACCTCAACAAGGTGAATGTGCTGGGCGGCCCCTTCTACGACAACCAGGCGGGCTTCGGTATCGCCCTCATGGCTGGCGGCAACTTCAAGTTCAGGAACGACTCCATTTCGTTGCCCTCCACTTCGCAACTCTATTTCAACATCAGCACCAAGGGATTTTGGAAAATCGGACTCTACGGCTCCTTCTTCCTCAACCAGAACAAGTGGCGCATCAACTACGACATGAGTTACGAGAACATGCCTTCCTACTTCTATGGCATGGGCTTTGAGAATGGCGACAACGAAGACAACAAGACCATGCAGCACAAGCACATAGGCCTCTTCCATGTCGAAGGACTCATGAGGGTGACAGGCGCCCTCAAGGTGGGACCTGCCATCAGGTGGAACTATGTGAACAGCGACACCATTGCCCGGCCCGAACTGCTCGAGGGGCAAGACCGCATTTTGCGCAACTACGGTTTTGGATTTGTGGCCGAATATGACACGCGCGACAACATGAAAGACGCCTATAGCGGCTGGTATGCCTACAGTGGCGTGCTCTTCCGCCCCAAGTTCCTCTGGAACAAATATGCCTTCACCACACTCGACCTGCGCCTGCGCCATTACAAGCAGGTGTGGAAAGGCGGTGTGCTGGCAGGCGACCTCTATGCCCTGTTCAACTTCGGCAACCCCTCGTGGGCCATGATGTCGCAAGTGGGCAACTCTAACCGCATGCGTGGTTACTACACAGGCCGTTACCGCGACAAGCACATGATCAACCTCCAACTCGAACTCCGCCAGCACATATGGGGTCGCCACGGCATTGCGCTTTGGGCTGGCGTGGGAAATGTGTTTCACGATGCCGACTCCTTCGGTAAACTGCTGCCCAACTTCGGCATCGGCTACCGGTTCGCCTTCCGCCGCCGCATGAACATCCGTCTCGACTTCGGCATTGGCAAGAACTGGCAAAACGGTTTTGTATTTAATATCAACGAAGCATTTTAACACAACTAACACAATTATCTTTAGCACGATATACTGAACATGAAACTTTTCGATAAAATCGCTGAAATAGCAAAAAACCAGCGCATTCTTTTCTGGACATTTCTGGCAATGGCCATTCTGCCTAACTTTATCATGTTCTTCACCGAGTCCACTTCGGTGCTCACTCGCATCATCAACATCTTGCTCCCACTTGGATTCTACTGGTATGCCTTAACGCTCAACAAGAAACCTGGCAAGATGTTCTGGTGGCTCTTCATCTTCATGTTTATCGATGCTTTCCAGATTGTGCTGCTCTACCTCTTCGGCGAGTCGCCCATTGCCGTCGACATGTTCCTCAATGTGGTCACCACCAATGTGACCGAGGCCACTGAACTGCTTGCCAACCTGCTGCCGGCCGTCATCTTCGTGGTCATCATCTATGTCACGGGCATCGTGCTCTCCATCTTCTCCTTGTTCAACAAAGAAGAATTGCCCCACAGCTTCCGCCGTGCACACAAGCGCATTGCGCTAGGCATCCTCATCGTCTCGGCCATTCTGCTTGGCGTGAACTATGGCATCGACAAGAAGTTCAAGATTCAGAACGATATCTTCCCCGTCAACGGTTTCTACAACCTCGTGCTCTCGGGCGTGCGCACCACACAGTCAATCAAGTATGAGAGCGCTTCAAAGGACTTCACTTATAAAGCACAGTCCACCCATCCCGACTCCATCCCCGAGGTCTATGTGCTGGTTGTAGGCGAAACAGCGCGTGCCGACAATTTCTCGCTCTATGGCTACAAGCGCAACACCACACCGCTCCTCGAGGCCATGGCCGACAGCATCGTCTACTACGAAGACGCCATTACCATGAGCAACACCACGCACAAGAGCGTGCCGCTGCTCCTCACCTCGGTGGGATGCGAAGACGACTTCGATCAGGTTTACCAACGTAAAGGCATCATCAGCGCCTATAACGAGGCGGGCTACAGCACCGCTTTCTACTCCAATCAGCGACGCAACCACTCGCTCATCGACTTCCTGGGATGCGAGGCGCAAGATGTCAACTTCCTCAAAGACGACCTGCCCCTCACTGCCCAGCTGAGCGACGAGGAACTGCTCAGGCCTCTCAAGAAGAAACTCGAAGAGCACACCTCAGGCAAACTCTTCATCGTGCTCCACTGCTACGGCTCGCATTTCAACTATCACGACCGCTACGACGAGGGCACCGGTGTGTTCCTGCCCGACAATGTGCCATCGGCCAAGAAAAAGTTCCGCAAAGAACTGCTCAACGCCTACGACAACACCATCTATCACACCGACATCCTGCTCAGTGGCATCATCAACCTGCTCAAGCAAAAGCAGATGCCCACTGCCATGATTTATGTGAGCGACCACGGTGAAGACATCTTCGATGACGATCGCGGACGCTTCTTGCACGCATCGCCACTGCCCACCTACTATCAGCTGCGCGTGCCCTTCATCGTCTGGGCTTCGCAGGAGTGGAAAGATACCTATACCGACCAGTGGCTGCAGCTCAACGAGCACCGCAACCTGCCCATTTCCACCAACCGCATCACCTTCCACACCATGCTCAGCATGAGCGGCATCACCTCACCCTATTACAAAGAGAATGAAGCCCTCACCAGCGACTTGTTTAAAGTCTCCCCAAGGCGTTATGTCAACGACCACAACGAATACCGGACCATGGACGATGCCGGACTCAAGGACCTCGACATCGAGCAGTTCCGCCTCCATCGCCTCCAGTTCCCCTAATAGCAAACAACCAAGGCAAGGAATCTCTTGCTCACATCAACAATAACACTCAAAAAGGTAACATCTATGAAACTTTCATTCATAGAACCTTTTGAAACCAAACTATGCAACTATGATTATTGATAGACTCTCGAAGCAACTTTGGATTAGCCTCTTCATCGTCGTGGCGGCCATGATGACTGCCTGCAGTAGCGACAACAACAGCAACAACGAGCCGAACCCCACGCCCACCGACCCGGTCGAAGAACAACTTGCTCAAATGTCCTTGAGGCAGAAGGTGGGACAGATGTTCGTCATACGCCCCGAAGCCCTGCTCGTCGGCATGGACGAGATTCACGATGTCACCGCCAATGCCGTGACACAACTCACCGACGGCATGGTGACCATCGACCGCGACTATCCCGTCGGAGGCATCATCCTCTATGCCCACAACATCACCACCCCCTCTCAAATCACCACCTTCACCAAGCAGCTGCACTCCCTACCGGGCGACCCGTTGCTGTGCATCGATGAAGAGGGCGGACGCGTGGCCCGCATTGGCCGCAACAAGAACTTCAATGTGCCAAAATATGCCAGCATGTGGGCTATCGGCGCCACGGGAAATCCGCTTAATGCCCAGCAGGCCGGTGCCTCTATTGGCAGCTATCTGCGGCTCTACGGCTTCGATGTTGACTTAGCTCCTGTTGCCGATGTCAACACCAACCCCGAGAATGTGGTCATTGGCGACCGTGCTTTCAGCGACGATCCTGACGTGGCGGCAGGCATGGTCGAGGCCTTCCTCAACGGCATACACAGCAGCCATGTCTCAGGATGCCTCAAGCACTTCCCCGGCCACGGCGACACCAAGACCGACACCCACTATGGCTATGCCGAAACCAAGAAGACCTGGCAAGATATGCTCAACTGCGAGATGGTTCCCTTCATAGCAGGCATCAAGGCTGGCGCACAATTCATCATGACGGCCCACATTGCCACGCCCAATATCACCGGCAATAGCGACCCCGCAACCATGTCTTCTGTCATACTCCAAGATAAGTTGCGCAAAGAGCTCGGTTTCGAAGGCATCATCATCACCGATGCCATGGAGATGGGAGCCATCACTTCCCAGTACACCAACACCGAAGCAACCATCGGTGCCATCAAGGCAGGTGTAGACATCATACTCGGCCCGCACAACTACAAGAAGGCCTTCGATGCCGTGGTTGAAGCCGTGAAGAATGGAGAAATCAGCGAAAAACGCATCGACGAGAGCGTGAGGCGCATCTTGCGCGTCAAGCAGGCACGCACCCTTTGGCCGCGCTACACAAATTGATTTGCTTTTCTTCAAATCATGCACAATTTTTAGATAAATTAGGCTGCACCCCGGCATAAAAAAGAAAAATTTCATCTTTCTTTTTGTTCTGCACTCTGTTTGCACTATTTTTGTACTTACAATGGAAAACAAGAAACATATACTCGACTTTACCGTGAGGCAGAACCTGAGGCTCGGCACCAACTATGCCCTGCTCAAGCTCATGCCCGCATATGGCGAACTGCCTCCCTGTGAGCCTGGCCAGTTTGCCCAGGT
>JAEEVB010000094.1 GCA_016287065.1 Muribaculaceae bacterium | reverse complement strand
GTGTCCTTGAGTCGCTCGGCCATGCAGCCAATGATACCCACAATAAGCCGGCGCTTGCGCTGGCGACGCAGGGCATTGAGTTGGTTGAGGCGGGCAAAGATACGCTGCTCGGCATTGTCGCGCACCGAGCAGGTGTTGATGAAGATGGCGTCAGCATGGTCGAGCGTGTCGGTCGTTTCGTAGCCTGCCATCTGCATCACCGAGGCCACCACTTCGCTGTCGGCCACGTTCATCTGGCAACCGTAAGTCTCAAGATAGAGCCGTTTGCCGCTGGCTTCAGCGTTATAAGTCAAGTCCAGGTCCATCGCAGCGGGTCGCGTTTAATCGATAATGTCAAATCCGGTATAGGGTTGCAATGCCTTGGGAATGCGAATGCCCTCGGGCGTCTGGTTGTTTTCGAGCAATGCGGCTACAATGCGGGGCAATGCCAGTGCCGAACCGTTCAGGGTGTGGCACAGATGCGTCTTTTTGTCGTCGCCACGATAGCGGCATTTGAGGCGGTTGGCCTGATAGGTCTCGAAGTTCGATACCGAACTCACTTCGAGCCAGCGTTGCTGGGCTGCCGACCACACCTCGAAGTCGAAGGTGATGGCGCTGGTGAAACTCATGTCACCGCCACACAGGCGCAGGATGTGCCAGGGCAGTTCGAGTTTCTCGAGCAGCGACTGCACATGGTCCTTCATCTCTTCAAGAGCCTGATAAGAGTTCTCGGGTTTCTCGATGCGCACGATTTCTACCTTGTCGAACTGGTGCAGACGGTTCAGACCGCGCACATCCTTGCCATAAGAGCCAGCCTCGCGGCGGAAGCATGCCGAGAAGGCACAATTCTTCTTGGGCAGTTCATCCTGAGGGATAATCACGTCGCGGTAGATGTTGGTTACTGGCACCTCGGCGGTGGGGATGAGGTAGAAGTTGTCGACCTGGCAGTGGTACATCTGGCCTTCCTTGTCGGGCAATTGACCGGTACCCAGACCCGAATCCTCGTTAACTACCAGCGGCGGTTCAATTTCAGTGTAGCCAGCCTTCGAGGCCTCGTCGAGGAAGAACTGCACCAGTGCGCGCTGCAATTTGGCACCCTTGCCAATGTAGACGGGAAAGCCTGCGCCGGTAATTTTTACGCCCAGGTCAAAGTCGATGAGGTTATATTTCTTGGCGAGGTCCCAGTGGGGCAGGGCGTCGGCAGGCAGTTCGGGAATATTGCCACCGGTTTTCTCTACGATGTTGTCCTCGGCTGTCTTTCCTTCGGGCACGCCCTCATAGGGCACGTTGGGAATAGAGAGCAGAATGGTAGTGATTTCGTTCTCGATGGCCTTCAGGTTGTCGTCAATCTCCTTGTTGGCGGTTTTGAGTTGAGCCACCTGTGCCTTGACCTGTTCGGCCTCGTCGCGGTTGCCTTGTTTCATGAGCGCCCCAATCTGGGCAGCCATCTTATTGAGTTGTGCGGCATTGTCGTCACGTTGCTTTTGGGCAGCGCGGCGCTGCTTGTCGAGGTCGACAATTCGCATAATAGGTTCTTGAGCATCGAAGTGCTTGACAGCAAGTCGTTTGATTACTTGCTGCGGATCGTTGTTGATGAGTTGTAGCGTGAGCATAATATTGAATTATAACTTGGTTGCAAAAAACAAATAATAACTGCCGCACCGTGATGTTTGGTGCGGCAGTGCAAAATTACACAATTAATTTGTAATTTATGGGGTGTATCGTCGAGAAAATGCTTAACTGCCAAACTCAATGGTGGTGGCAGTGCCTTTCTTGGGCTGCTGAACCTCGGGCTTGCGCACGGGGGTAACAGTGACGTTTTCCTGCATTTCCTTGAGACGGGCTTTGATTTTTTGGTCTCGGTTTACAACAGGAATCTTTTCGAGCAAATCGATAATCTCGTCGTTGTCGATGTCGTTAGGCTTGAGCACGAAGTAACGGGCCTCGGCCATTTCGGCAGTCTGTTTGTTGATTTTTTCTTTGCCATACTCAATGCCGATGCGGGCCAGTTCTTCTTTTCCAGGATCGGGTTTAGCGGGTGCTGGTTTATCCTTGGGAGCATCGCCTTCGAGCGTGACATCGAAACCGGCAGCGAGAATGGTGATTTTGATCTTGTTCTCTAGTGATTCTTCAAATGCCATACCCCAGATAACATCGACCTCGGCACCAAAGTTGGTCATGAACTGGCGCATCTCGTCGACCTCGGCCATGCGAATGGGGTTGTCGGAGTTGGGGTTGAAGTAGAGATTCATCAAGATGCGTTTCGAACCATAGACGTCGCGGTTGCGCAGCAGTGGTGATTCGAGTGCGTCTTCAATGGCCTTGGTCACACGGTTCTCGCCCTCACCGTAACCCGAACTGATAATGGCCACACCACCATCGCGCAGGGTGGTGTTCACATCGTTGAAGTCGAGATTGATTCGACCCTCGGTGGTGATGAGTTCAGAGATGCTTCGGGCTGCAATTGACAGGGTATCGTCGGCTTTGCCGAAGGCATTCACAAAGTCGAGGTCGGGATAAATCTCGGTAAGGCGCTCATTATTGATGATGAGCAGTGCATCAACGTAGTTCTGCATCTCGTCGGCACCGTCAAGTGCTTTGAGAATCTTGCGTGTTCCCTCGAAGAGGAAGGGAATGGTGACGATGCCAATGGTGAGAATGCCCTTGTCGCGGGCAATGCGTGCCACAACAGGTGCTGCACCTGTACCAGTGCCACCACCCATACCTGCGGTGATAAACACCATCTTGGTGTCGTCGTCAAAGAGGGCGGCGATGTCGTCGGCACTCTCTTCGGCAGCTGCCTTGGCTTTCTCGGGATCGTTGCCTGCCCCTAGGCCAAAGGTGGTGTTAGGGCCTATAAGCAGCCGGTTAGGCACGGGTGAGTTTTGCAGAGCCTGACGGTCGGTGTTGATGACCACAAACGACACTCCGCTGATATTTTGAGCATACATGTGGTTGATGGCGTTGTTGCCGCCGCCACCCACACCCACAACCTTGATGTTGGTGGGCATCTTTTCGTCGATTTTGAAACCCGAGTCTTTTTCGAGGTTATCGAAAATGCTTTCGTTTATATTGTCTTTTAAGTTCGGCATAATTCTTAAATTTTAAAGTAAAACATTTATGAATACACTCGGATTATGATTACATGGTTTCATCATCGCCTTCCTGAAGCAGACTGCCCAGTTTGTCGCTAAAGAATTTCCATTTCGATTTTTTCGGTTTCTTTGTTGGCTTTTTGCCTTCAATCTCCGGTTCTTGAACAGGTTCGGGTTTTTGAGGGGTTTTGACGCGGAAGCCTACACCATCGTCATAGGTGGGGATGTCGACACACGACTCGCCTTCAGGCAACAGTTCGGCACCCTTCACGAGCAGCGAGAATATCTGTATGTACTCGGGCCTGTTGATGGAGTGATCGAGGATGTTGAGTGTGGGAGGAATGGTTCCGGTCCTCACATTGATTTTGGCTACTTCTTCCAGTTTCTTGTTGAATCCCTGGAGTGTGGCGCCACCGCCAATCACCACGATTGTCTTGATGTCTTCGTTGTTGAGGTTAGCATAAGAAATCTGCCTGATGATGTTGGCAATGATTTCACCGGCTCGAGCCGAGATGAATTGTGCGGCATCGGCCGAGTTGACACCCTCAATATTAATCGACTCGTTGGAGAACTCGAGTGGATTGTGAATGTTCTTCTTTACACGTTCGGCATCGCTTTCAATGATTGAGAGTCCGTTTTCTATATCCTTGGTGATGTTGCGTCCACCCAGTGGCAGGGTGGTGAAATAGAGGAGAGAACCGTTTTTATAGATAGAGACTTCGGTAGTTTCGGCACCCATATCAACAAACATGCAACCGAGTGATTTCTCTTCGGGCGAGAGAATTTCGTCGGCAGCAGCGAGCGGAGTAACAATGTATTGACGCACCTCGATGGTGGGATCCATAACACGCTTGAGACTGATTTTGATGGCGGGCTTGGCCACGATGCGGTTGAGCTTGATACTGATTTTAGAACCGAATTGTCCGCTGGGACTGTCGGTCTCCTTGTTGTCGACATAGTAAGCACGGGGTACCACGTCGATGGTATCGTAGTTGCTGCTGGTGGTGCGCATCGATTCCTGAATGATGCGTTCGATGATTTGGTCGGTGATGGCATTTGAGGAGTCAAGGTCACGACTTGCTTCGGTATTGTCGGAGTGCAGCGACCTGCCACTGATGCCCACAAAAACGTCGGTAATGCGTCCGTTGATTCGACTTTCAAGTCTCCTGAGAATACGGTTAATGGCCCCTTTTATGTTCTCTACATTCTTCACTTCGCCATGTCGCACACTGTTGATGAGGCGTTCTTCCTCAAGCATGCGCACAGTGATATAGCCCGACGAAGATTTGTCGGCAATGGCTCCAACAATCTTGGAGCTACCGATTTCAAAGGCTACGATATATTGGTTCTTCTCCATAACGTGTAATGATTAATTATTGTTATTATTCTTTTTTTCTGTATTGTTGTTCTCGTTTTGTTTCTTTTCGTTCTCGGCAGGTTTCTTCTCCTCGGTTTTCTTCGATGAGGTTGCCGTACCTTGAGTATCCGACGTGGTCATGGTCTCGATGTCGTCGGCGGGATCCTCGTCTTCAGAGTCATAAGTGAAGGTGGGAACCACCTTTTTCTTGGCAAGTGTCGCTACCACCTGATGATCCCATTTCACCGAGATGGTGTCGTAGGTGTTCCAGCCTTTCTCGGGCATGACCTTGCGGTAGAAGAGCAGCAGCTTGCGGAACTTCGACTGATAGTTGTCGACACTACCCATGTTCACGATGTGCCCGTTAAAGCATGGCACCACATAGATGTTCATCGGGTCGCGGTACTTATACATGGTCACGATGCTTGCCAGTGTGGAGTCGGCACTCACATAGTCGACCATGGGTAGCAGTTTCTCGGGGCCGAATCCTTTGCTGAAGTGGCCTTCTACAATAGGCACATCGGTGAAGAAATTGGTCGATGCGGGAATCTTCTTGCCCTCACGGTTCACATAGTAGGAGTCGTCGCCATCAAAGACGCGGAGCACAGGTATGAGTTGCTTTACCCTGATTTCGAAAACGCCATCTTGCCCCTTGATGCACTGGGCCGATTCGAGGAAACTTGATTTAGATAGTGCTTTCTCGATACTGTCGCTGTTGATTTGCCACATGGGCAGCCCCACAATCTTGAAGTTCATCTTCTGCAGATCGCTGGTGATGCCTTGGGGAGTGACAAACGACGTTTGCTCGGTGTTTTCCACCACAACCTTGATGGATTTACACACTTGTGCCTGAGCCTTGTTACGGGCCCAGTAGACACCCCACACAAGCAGTGAGGTGAGTATCAGGAGCAATATGTATCTGGCTATTTTCAACGTTTCTGTTTTTTCACTTCCTGACAGATTTGGGGAAGCAGATTGATGATGTCACCGGCCCCGACTGTCAATAAGATATCAAAGTTACACAATTGCAGCGAATTAATCAAATTTTCTTTGGTATAAATCGTTTTTTTCGGGCAAGAAAGGTCTTTGAGGATGATTTCGCTGGTCACACCGGGTATTGGCTCCTCTCTGGCAGGGTAGATGGGGAGCAGAATCACCTCATCGGCAAGCGAGAGGGAGCGAGCAAATTGTGGTGCCAAATCGCGTGTGCGCGTGTAGAGGTGTGGTTGGAAAATGACCGAGATGTGGCGACCTGGATACAAGTCGCGCACCGACTTGATGCTGGCCTCGATTTCACCGGGGTGGTGGGCATAGTCGTCAATCACTACCTTGCCCTTTGGCCCATCTTCCTTTAGCCAGAACTCGAACCGGCGCTTCGGCCCCTGGAACGAGTCCATGGCCTGCTTCATAGCCTCGGCGGGCACATGAATGAGCCATGCAACTGCCATGGCGGCAATGGCATTCTCGATGTTGATGCTTACGGGCACTCCTAGGTTCACGTCGGCAATGACTGTGCCGTCGGGTGCCACAAAGTCAAACAGAATCTGGCCGTTGCCCTTGCGCACGTTCTGGGCATGGAAGTCTCCCTTGTCGAGGGCATAGGTGAAAATGCGCACGCCTTGCTGCACGCGTGGCTTGAGGGCCAGACCCTCGTGTACAACGAGTGCGCCATCGGGCCTGATGAGCGAGGTGAAATGCGCGAAACTCTCGAGATAGGCTTCATAGGTACCGTAGATGTCGAGGTGGTCGGGGTCGGTAGAGGTGACCACGGCGATGTGTGGCGACAGGTGATGGAACGAACGGTCGAATTCGTCGGCTTCTATCACCGAGTAGGGGCTGGTTTCTGACAGCAGGAAATTACTGTCGTAGTTGCGCAATACTCCGCCCAAAAAGGCGTTACTGCCCGTGCCTGCCACTTGCAGGATGTGTGCCATCATGCTCGAAGTGGTCGTTTTGCCGTGTGTTCCGGCAAAACATAGTCCTAGTGAGTGCTCGGTAATGATTCCCAGTACTTTGGCGCGTTTTACCACATTGAAACCATTGTTCCTGAAATATTGCAGGCCAGCATGACTCTCGGGCACGGCAGGAGTATAGACCACGAGCGTATTCTGCGGGTCGCGGCAGTAGTCGGGAATGAGGTCGGGATTCTCGTCAAAGACTATTTCCACGCCTTCGTGTTGCAAGGCTTGGGTGAGTTCGCTGGGAGTGCGGTCATATCCTGCCACGCGTTTTCCCTTGGCAAGGAAATAGCGCTCTAGGGCAGCCATACCTATGCCACCAGCACCCACAAAGTATATAGAACTGAATTCTTTCATGATAGCAAAATTGGGGGGATTAGTTGTTCAGTATTTTATCTATTTCGTCCACGATGCGTTCGGCAGCGTTGTTCAGCGCCATCTTCTTCACATTGGTGGCAAGGGTGTCGAGTGTTGCCGGTTCGTTGACCAGTTGCAGCATTTCGTCGACGAGTCGCTGTTCTGCCTCGGCATCGGGAATCATGCGTGCGGCATCTTTGTTGACCAGTGCCAGGGCATTTTTGGTCTGGTGGTCTTCGGCTACATTGGGCGAGGGAACCAGGATGGAGGGCTTGCCAAGCAACTGCAGCTCAGAGATAGAGCTGGCGCCAGCGCGCGAGATAACGAGGTCGGCGGCGCGGTAAGCGAGGTCCATCGAACTGATAAAGGGCACCTGTTTCACATTGCCTGCACCCGATTGCGCACGTGCGGCAGCGCATTGTTCGTTATAGAATTTACCCGTTTGCCACAGCACTTGCACACCGTCGTTCTCGGCAATGCGCTTGAGCCCGCCTATGATACTGTTGTTGATGGTACGTGCTCCCAAACTACCGCCAATGATGAGGATGGTCTTCTTGTCGGGGGCGAGTTGCAGGGCCTCACGTGCCTCTTGTTGCGAAGCATTGCATTCCAGCAGGTTGCGACGCACAGGGTTGCCGGTGAGCACAATCTTCTCGGCTGGGAAGAAGCGCTCCATCCCCTCGTAGGCCACACAAATGCTCTTGGCCTTCTTGGCGAGCAACTTGTTGGTGACACCGGCATAGGAGTTTTGCTCCTGCAGCAGGGTCGGTATGCCCTTCTTCTGTGCCATCTTGAGCATAGGTCCACTGGCATATCCGCCCACACCTATGGCGATGTCGGGTTGGAAATTGCTCAGAATGCCCTTAGCTATGTTCATGCTCTTGCGCAACTTGAAGAGCACCTTGAAGTTGCGCCAGATGCGCTTTCGGTCGAAGCCTATCACGGGCAGGCCCTTGATGGGATAGCCGGCTGCCGGCACACGTTCCATTTCCATGCGTCCCTCGGCTCCCACAAACAGGATGTGGGCATCGGGATAGCGACGCTTGATTTCATTGGCGATGGAGAGGGCGGGGAAGATGTGACCTCCAGTGCCGCCACCACTCACGAGATAGTTCTTGTTATTTCCATTCATTTTTGCGTATCAATTGTGTTGGATTCTCAGCGCCGAGGCCCTCGGGCAGCTGATTCTCCTCCGATTTGTTACTCTTCGTGTTGCCATTGGCAATAGTGCGGCTCACACTGAGCATGATGCCAAAGGCGATACTGGTGACGATGATAGATGTGCCACCCTTGGATACTAGCGGCAGTGGCTGTCCTGAAACTGGGAACACTCCCGAGTTGATGGCCATGTGGAACAGCGCCTGGAAGGCGATCATTGACGCCATACCGATGATGAGCAGTGCCGGCAGCACGCGCCGGCATCTACGCGCAATCATTGCCGCTCGAGCCAGTAGCCACAGGAACAGGATGAGCACGAAAATGCCACCTATGAGACCCGTCTCTTCGATGATGATAGAATAGATGTAGTCGCTGAATGCCAATGGCAAGCGGCTGCACTCGCGGGAGTTGCCTATGCCCACACCCGTGAGGCCTCCATGAGCCTGCGCCATGCGTGAGAACATCTCTTGCTGGTTCTTGTCGGTCAAGGGCCTATATACGAGAGAATCCTTGTTCCACCATTCTTTCACACGGCTTTTCCATGTGCCGCTACGGTCCACCTTGGCTTTGCCGCCCTCAGTTGTCACGTTATCGGCAATGGTGTCACCCTCCATCACCACATTCTCGGCAGCCAGCAAGTTGGCCTCCTTGCTGTCGTTGTTCTTCTTGATAAGCATGAAACAGCCGAACACGATGCCGTAGATGACCAGCACCGTGACCAGTTTTTTCATACGGGTGCCACCAATCAACAGCATCGACAAACTGATGCACATGAGCAGCAGCGTGTTAGTCAAACCGCTTTGCAGCAGCAGCCCGCCAAACACACCCACAATCACTGCGGCCCCGATGATGCCCATGAGGCTCACATCCTTGTTCTTTTGCGAGCGGGCAAGAATATAGGCCAGCAAAGTGACGATAGAGAG
>JAEEVB010000093.1 GCA_016287065.1 Muribaculaceae bacterium | reverse complement strand
AAGGCCGAGAAACCCGACGAGGTGCGCCGTGCCCTGATGGTGGGTGCAGCCGTGATGGGTGCCGAGGCTGTGCTGGCTCAAGCCAACAAGAAGGTGGATGGTGGCCTTGCCGTGATTGAAGACAAGCAGATGCCCAATCGCAGCACTCCTCTCACCCCTCCAGGCTCGTTCAGCGCCGCCAATATGGCGAAACGCTGCGTAGGTTGCCAGTTGTGTGTGGCTCAGTGCCCCAACGATGTGTTGCGGCCGTCGAACGACCCTGCCACCTTCATGCAGCCTGTGATGAGCTATGAGCGCGGTTTCTGCCGTCCCGAGTGCACGCGTTGCAGTGAGGTGTGCCCCGCCGGTGCCATACAGCCCATCGACGAGATTGAAAAGTCGTCGATACAGATAGGCCATGCCGTGTGGGTGAAGAAGAACTGCATTGTGCTCACCGACGAGGTGGAGTGCGGCAACTGTGCCCGCCACTGCCCTGCCGGTGCCATCCAGCTGGTGCCCCTCAATCCGGCTCCCGAAGCTCCTGCCGAAGGAGAAGAACCCAAGGAGGAGGACAAGCGCCGCATACCTGTGGTGAATGTGGAACGCTGCATTGGCTGCGGTTCGTGCGAGTATGTGTGCCCCGCCCGTCCCTTCTCGGCCATCTATGTTGAAGGACATGAAGTGCACCGAATGATTTAACTAAAAAAGCAGAAGAACTATGGCAAACGACGATATGAGAAAAGGCCGGCAACTGAGCCGCCGCAGTTTCTTGAAGGCTGTGGGACTGGGTTCGGCTGTAGTGGCAGTACCCACGATTGTGGGTTGTGCCAGGAACGATAACGAGGCAGGCGGGCAGGAACCTCCCAAGGGCAAGATGACCTACCGCACCAACAAGTACACCGGCGACAAGGTGTCGCTCTTGGGCTATGGCATGATGCGCCTCCCGACCAAGAACGACCACCCGGGCGAGCGACAGAACGGAGAGGGCGAGATTGACCAGGAAATGGTGAACAAGGAGGTGGACTATGCCATTGAGCACGGAGTGAACTACTTTGACACCTCGCCCGTATATTGCAAAGGCAAGAGCGAGACTGCCACGGGCATCGCACTGAGCCGCCATAAACGCAACGAGTACTTCATCGCCACCAAGATGAGTAATTTCAAAGACAACTCCCGTGAGGCTTCGATAGCCATGTTTGAGGAGTCGCTCAAGGCGCTGCAGGTCGACTATTTTGACTACTACCTGTGGCACAACATAGGCGGTGGCGAAGATCCTATGAAGACCTTTGAGGACCGTTTTGTGAACAACGGCATCATGGACTTCCTGAATCAGAAGAAGAAAGAGGGAGTGATCCGCAATCTGGGATTCTCTTATCACGGCGACATCAAGATATTTGACCATGCCCTGAAGTTGCACGACGAGGGCAAGGTGCAATTTGACTTCGTGCAGATTGAGATGAATTACCTCGACTGGCAGCACGCAAACGAAATTAACGAGGACAACACCGATGCCGAGTACCTCTATGGCGAACTGCTGAAGCGCAACCTGCAGGCGGTGATCATGGAACCTCTGCTGGGTGGACGCCTGAGCAACCTGCCCGACCGCTTGGTGGCACAGCTCAAACAGCGCGACCCCGACCACTCGGTGGCATCGTGGTCGTTCCGCTATGTTGGCACTTATCCCGAGGTGCTCACTGCCCTGAGTGGCATGACCTATATGGAGCACCTGAAGGACAACCTCAACACCTACTGCCCGCTGAAACCCCTCACCGAGAAGGAGATGCGCTACCTCGACGGTACCATTGCCGCCCAGATTGTGGACTACAAGATTATACAGTGCAACGACTGCAAGTACTGCATGCCCTGCCCCTACGGCATCGACATACCCGGCATTTTTGTGCACTACAACAAGTGTTTGGGCGCCGAGGAGATGCCTACCGACAGAACCGACCCCGACTATGCCAAGCATCGCCGTGCGTGGCTGGTTGACTATGACCGTAGCGTGCCCCGAATGCGTCAGGCCGACCACTGCACGGGTTGCGGCCAGTGCGTGACCTCGTGTCCGCAGCGCATTCGCATCCCGCAGGAGTTGCACCGCATCAACCGATATGTTGAACGATTAAAGCAGAACGAAGCATGAGCAAGCATCAGATGTCACGACGCAGCGCCCTGAAACTATTTAGCGTTGCCACAGCCACCCTGGCCATGGGCGGCATAGTGCCTATCACGGCATGCAATTCCCACAAAGGGGAGAAACTGAGCAAGAAGCGCCTGGTGTTCTTCTTCACAGGCACAGGCAACAGCCTCCATGTTGCCAAGAGCCTGGTTGCCGACGGAGGCACAGCCTTGAGCATCCCGCAATTGCTCAAGGAGAAGGACCTGAACTTCGAGGCCGACGAGATAGGACTGGTGTATCCCAAATACAGGGAAATTCCCGAGATTGTGAAGGAATTCCTGACGCGTGCCCAGTTCAAGTGCGACTACTTCTTTGGGGTCATTACCTATGGCCGCCATTTGCGTAACGATGCACAGACACTCGTTGACGCAATGCAGGAGAAGAAGGTGAAGGTTGCCTATGTGAACGGCGTGAAAATGGCAGATAACCGCCTGCAGCGCTTCGACATGGCGCAGGAGTTGAAAGAGAATGACCCCGCCAAGATCGATGCCGCCATTGCCGCTATCGTGAAGGATGTGGATGCCCGCAAGCAATATCGGGTTGAGGGCGAAGAAGGTGGCCCTCACCATGCTGGAGGTCATCCTGGCGGCGGCGATGTGCGTCACCACTTTGTGAAGGCGAGCGAGATGTTTGAAATCACCGATGCGTGCATCGGGTGCAGCATTTGCGAGTATGTGTGTCCGCGCGGCTGCTACAGCATTGAAAATGACCATGCGGTGTGCGACGGCATGTGCGAGCAGTGTCTGGCATGTGCTCAGGCATGTCCGCAACTTGCCATTGCACCCACCGAGGGTGATGCCAACCCCAAGGCGCGCTACCGCAATCCCAATGTGTCGCTGCGTGAACTGGAGCGAGCCAACAGTCAGAAACCCCTATAATACCATAGGTTTTTTAATTAAACAGAATCGTGGATTAAAACCTTAGTTTTCAACGAAAAGTACTAAAATATGATAAGACAATTCAAAATTTTTTGCAAAAATACTGAAGAATACATCGACATTGATGGTGGCGACAGCTTGCTCGACATTTATGAAACCATGCAGACGCGCCTACCCATCAACCCGATTTGTGCCAAGGTGAACAACAAGACCGAGAACCTGAGTTATCCCGTTTTCGGTCCCAAGATGGTGGAGTATCTCGATGCCTCGTCGAAAGAAGGCTATAGGGTATATATCCGTTCGCTGTGCATGATGCTCTACAAGGCGCTGCACGACCTGTATCCGCAGCGCAGGTTGCTCGTTGACTTGTCGATAGCTGGTGGTTACTACTGCATTCTCAAGCACGAGAGCGATCAACCTATCGATCCGCAGCTGGTCGATGCGCTGAAACTGCGCATGAAGCAGTTGGCCGAGCAAGATATCACCTTTGTGCGCCGTGAGCGACTTACCACCGATGTGATTGAGATGTTCCGCAAGCAGAATCTGCCCGACAAGGTGCGTCTGCTCGAGACTTCGGGCAACCTTTACACCGTCTTTTACAAACTGGGCGATGTGGTCGACAGTTATGCTGGCGCACTGGCGCCTTCAACAGGTTATATCAAGAACTTTGATTTGATTCCCTACAAAAACGGCATGCTGCTGCTGGGGCCTGACCGCAAGCAGCCCGACAAGGTTACCCAACCGCAGCCACAGGAGAAACTGTTCAAGGCGCTGGAGGAGCATGTGGAGTTCAACAAGATTATTAGAATAGCCGATGTGGGCGAACTGAACCGTGTGATTCGTGGCAAACATGTGCCCTTGCTCATCAATGTTGCCGAAGCGCTGCACAACCAGAAGTTTGCCAAGATGGCTGCCGACATAGCCGACCGCTATCGCCAGGGTGGCGCCCGCGTGGTGATGATTGCGGGCCCGTCGTCGAGCGGCAAGACCACCTCGGCCAAGCGACTCTCGATTCAGCTGGTGACCAATTACATTATTCCCAAGGTGATATCGCTCGATAACTACTTTGTGGACCGCCAGCATACGCCTCGCGACGAGTCGGGCGACTACGACTATGAGTCGCTCTATGCCCTCGACCTGGAGCAGTTCAACAAAGACCTGCGCGACCTGATCGACGGCAAGGAGGTGCCGATGCCCACCTACAATTTCGAGACGGGGCAGCGTGAATACAAGGGAAACACCTTGAAACTCGAGGAGAACAACATCCTGCTCATGGAGGGCATCCACGGACTGAATCCCGACCTCACTCCGCAAATCGACCCTGCCATGAAGTATCTCGTCTATGTGTCGGCTCTCACCACCCTGAACATTGATGACCATAACTGGATTTCGACGAGCGACAACCGACTGTTGCGCCGCATTGTGCGCGACTTCAAGTATCGCGGTGTGAACGCCCGCAGCACCATTGCCCGCTGGCCCAGTGTGCGCCGTGGCGAGGAAAAATGGATTTTCCCATTCCAGGAGAATGCCGACGCCATGTTCAACTCGTCGCTCATGTTTGAGTTGGCTGTGATGAAAGAGTATGCCATGCCTATCCTCAAGCAGGTGCCCGTCAATGCGCCTGAGTATGGCGAGGCCTACCGCCTCATGAGGTTCCTTGACTACTTCGAGAGCATTCCGCAACAGGATGTGCCCCACACCAGCCTGCTGCGCGAATTCCTGGGCGGCTCCAGCTTCACTTACTAAGAACAAGGTACCTCAAGATTTTCCAATGAGCCTTATTAACAAAGAAATATGGAAATTTGAGTTGATTGCTATCGGATTAGCAGCAATACTCTACCTTTGTGTGCTTTTTATTCGTTTAAATATTCTATATTTCATTTTGTATTCCGTGGCATCCTCTAATATATCATGGTTACCATGGAATGGAAAAAAGTGGTGGAAACTGTGGATTCTACTTGCGTCGTCTCATTTAGTTATGGCTTGGACTATTACGATAGCGCTAAACTATGTGGGAAATTATAGTGCATCTGCATATTCCTGGATAGCTGTTATGGGTTTTCTGGGAATGACAATTATATATACTATTCTGATACCGATATTTGCTTTAGCGGCTTATTTTTCCAGTCAGCTTGTAAGACATACTGATGTAACTGGATAGCGTTTTTGAACATAAAACTATCCTGCAGTTTGACCTATACACTTTTTTAGATAAGAAAAGCCGGTCGAGGATTTCCCTGACCAGCTTTGTTGTGTGGGTAGAGATGGATTCGAACCACCGAAGCGATGACGCAGCAGATTTACAGTCTGCCCCATTTGGCCACTCTGGAATCTACCCAAGAGCTCACAGGAGCGGTGCAAAGTTAAGAAAATAATTGCAGACGCAAAACAATTTTGCCAAAATCGTGCCGAAAAGCGCTGTTTTTTTGCCGTTATCGTGCATATTTGCTACATTTGTGGTATTAATTAATAAAGAACAGACATGTTGAAAAAGATACTGCAAATGGGCTTGATGACCACTGTGCTGCTCATGGTACTGAGCGGTTGCAGCAAGTCGTTTAAGATAAAAGGTAACGTCCTGGGCGTGGGCACACAGAACCTGCGTGTGCTGTATGCCACTCCGTTGGGAGTGTGGGAGCAATGGGTGATGTCGGACAACAATCGCTTTGAGATTACAGGTCAGAGCGAAGAGCCCGTGTTGGTCATCGTTAGCAATGCTCAAGGTGGCCTTTTGGCGCGTTTTATGCTCGCTAATGGCGACGATATCAAGGTGCGTGGTACATCGGTCGACCCCTATAGATTGGAGGTGCAAGGCCCCGATGTGAACGAGCGCTGGTATGCTTTCATTCGCGACCATGCCTCGCAGTACAGTAACGACGACCGCACAACGCTCAATAGTGCCATTGCCGACTATGCCAGGCAGCACCCCGACGATGTGCTCTCTGCGCTGCTGCTGTTGTGTGACTATCGCTCGACAGGTGGCATCGATGAGGTGAAGCCTCTGCTTGAGGCTCTCAAGCCTGAAGCACGCCCTGAATCGCTACTGGCCACTTATCGCAACCTGCTCAAACAAGCGGCAAAGCAGCCCACCACCCTGTCTTCGCTACTGCTCTTTGAGAGCAAGGGCGACTATGCATCGTTCTCCCCCACCACGGCTCGTGCATCGCTGCTTTACCTATGGTCGGTGCAGAACAGTGTGGGCAAAGATTCCAAACCGCTCAGCGATGTTGCTTCCCAGATGGGTAAAAAGGCCCTGATAGCCGATGTGCTGATGGATGGCGACACCTCGTCGTGGAGCATCAATCGACGTGAGTATCTCACCGCGTGGCCGCAACATTTCTGGGCACCTGAGGGTCCTATGAACGAGTCGCTGAAACATCTGAACATCGTTGCTACGCCCACCTTCATTGTTGCCGACTCGCTAGGCCATGTGACCTATATGGGCGGCAATGTGCAGCAGGCTGTGACATCGCTGAAAAAACTCATTCCATAAATGCCGAAAACCGTTTCATCATCATGTTGTCAAAAACCATAAGTGCAGCCGTTCATGGCATCGATGCCATCAATGTGACCATCGAGGTGTCGATAGCACGTGGACTGGGAACCACGATTGTGGGTCTGCCCGACACGGCCGTCAAGGAGAGCAGTGAGCGTGTGCGTTGCGCCATCACTCAGGCGGGCTATGAGTATCCGCGCCAGGCGGTAGTAATCAATATGTCGCCAGCCGATATCAAGAAAGAGGGGTCGGCCTACGACCTGCCTATTGCCATTGGCATCCTGGCTAGCAACGAGAAGGTGAGCGATGCCCTGCTGGGCCGATACATGATGATGGGCGAACTCTCGCTCGATGGCTCGGTGCGGTCCATCAAGGGCGCACTGCCCATGGCCATCCTTGCGCGCGAGATGAAACTTGACGGATTCATTGTGCCTGCCGATAACGCGCTGGAAGCAGCGATTGTGAATAACCTGAATGTGTATGGAGTGAACAAACTCGATGAAGTGATAGCCTTCCTGAACGGCATGATTGAACTGCAGCCTACGGTGGTCGACACCCGTGCCGAGTTCGCCAAGGCGCAGGGCGAGTTTCCGTTCGATTTCAGCGAGGTACGCGGCCAGGAGCAAGTAAAACGTGCCTTTGAGGTGGCGTGTGCCGGCGGCCACAACATTCTGCTTATTGGGTCTCCAGGTAGTGGCAAGTCGATGATGGCCAAGCGATTGCCGTCTATCTTGCCTCCTTTGAGCCTGAGCGAGGCGCTGGAAACCACCAAGATTCATTCAGTGGCCGGAAAATTGTCGAAAGGCACCACGTTGCTCACCATGCGGCCTTTCCGTTCGCCGCATCACACCATCTCGCCTGTGGCACTTGTGGGTGGTGGTACCTATCCTATGCCAGGCGAGATAAGTCTGGCTCACAACGGGGTTTTGTTTCTCGACGAGTTGCCAGAGTTCAATCGCAATGTGCTGGAGGTAATGCGTCAGCCGTTGGAGGACCGCGTGATCACCATTAGCCGTGCCAAGTATTCGACCGAATATCCCGCCTCGTTCATGCTGGTGGCGAGCATGAATCCGTGCCCTTGCGGCTATCATGGGCATCCCAAGAAGAAATGCGTGTGCAACGAGTATCAACGCATGCACTACATGAGTAAGATCAGCGGCCCGTTACTCGACCGCATCGACTTGCAGATTCAGGTGCAGCCTGTAGAGTTTGACGAGATGGCTTCGAAGCGCCCGGCCGAGTCCTCACGCGAGATACGCAAGCGCGTGATACAGGCTCGTGCCATTCAGGAGTTGCGCTTCAAGCAGGAGCGAGGCATATACTGCAATGCCCAGATGACCCCTACCCTGCTCCACAAGTATGCCGAGCCCGATGCCGAAGGACTGGAGCGCCTGCGTGATGCCATGGAGCGTATGAACATGAGCGCCCGTGCCTACGACCGCATCCTCAAGGTCGCCCGCACCATTGCCGACCTCGACGGCAGTGTTGCAGTCCGCCAGCACCACATCATGGAGGCCATCGGCTACCGCAACCTCGACCGCAACAATTACTTCAATTTGTGATATTTTGCGCATCCAATGGAGTGATGGATTGAGAATTGACAGCAATTGCGCACAAATACAATCACTCATAAAATGATGCCTTCTCGATATTATATAAAATAATATGAACAATGATTACAAAGAATTGCAAAAGTTCTTGCAGCAGGAAATTGAAAACGCGAAAAAGAATTTTTGGCAAATGTGTGGCTTGAATTATGAGCACATCTCAAATGAAAAGCATATTTGTTCACAAGAAGAATTATATAAGAAATACGGACAGTACGATAATAATTCAGTAGAACTTGAATTGAAAGAAGATAGTGAGTCATATAGAAAATATGGAGAACTTCTTCACGGTACGTTAAAATACTCTTGTGAAGAGCGAGCAATGTTACAGGCAGCAATTGAAATGAATCCTATGCCTAAAACATACGGTAATGTGAAATTTGAATTATCAAGTTTAAATCCAAACCTAGATGATCAGTTAATAATCGAACTTGATCGTGATGGTCTTCCCATATCAGATATAGAAGCTATTGTTTCAGTTCCTATCAATTTAAAAAATGCATTTGTAGAAACTGGACAAAAACAAATTACAAATGTTTTAAAAATTGAGACAGATATTTCAGCTGAAGATGAGTTGAACTTTATGTATGGAATCTATGAAAAACTAATTGAACATGGAAGAAAGTTACAATTATGGGAAGCAGTAGAACTCATAGCACTAATAAAATATAAGCAACCAGAAACATTAACTGGTCAACTAAAAGAATTGTCAATTAATCCTCAAT